>CAZQNI010000321.1:0-2507 GCA_964594255.1 uncultured bacterium
ATTTCTTTCAAAAATTTCCCCGTATAGGATTTTTTTACCTCTGCGATTTCTTCAGGAGTCCCTTCACCGATAAGTTCACCACCTTCCGCCCCGCCTTCAGGTCCGAGGTCGATAATCCAGTCCGCGCATTTTATAACGTCCAGGTTATGTTCAATAACCACGACAGTATTTCCCATATCCACGAGACGTTTCAATATTTTTAAAAGTAAACGTATATCGTGAGCGTGTAAACCGGTTGTAGGTTCGTCAAGGAGATAAAGAGTATCGCCTGTCGCGATTTTGGATAGTTCTTTTGCGAGTTTTATTCGCTGAGCTTCGCCTCCTGAAAGAGTTGTTGCGGGCTGACCAAGTTTTATATAGCCTAATCCCACATCCTGCAGGAGTTTTAATTTTTGTCTTGCTTTTGGAATATCCGAAAAAAAAGAAAGAGCTTCGGATACGGTCAAATTGAGAACATCCGCTATATTTTTCTCTTTATATTCCACTTCCAGAGTTTCTTTTTTATATCTTTTTCCTTTACAGGCTTTACAGGTAACGTAAACATCCGATAAAAAGTGCATTTCAATTTTTTTCTGCCCCTGACCGTTGCATTCTTCGCACCTTCCTCCCTCCACATTGAAAGAGAATCTCCCTTTATTGTATCCTCTTACTCTTGAGGCAGGAAGTTCGGCGAAAAAGTCCCTTATAGGATCGAATGCTCCCGTATAAGTTGCCGGATTTGAACGAGGAGTTCTGCCTATCGGGCTCTGGTCGATGTTTATAACCTTGTCTATATTTTCAACTCCTTCGATTTTTTTATGTTCAAGAGGGAGGTATCTTGAACCGTGGAAAGTTCTTGCAAGAGACCTGTATAAAATGTCTATCAAGAGAGTACTTTTTCCGGAACCTGAAACTCCGGTTACACAAACGAAACAGTTTAAAGGTATTTCGACGTCAAGTTTTTTAAGATTATTACCTCCCGCCCCCAGAATTTTAATTGTTTTTTCTTCTTTCTTTTTATTTCGCTTATCCGGAATCGGGATTTTTTCTTTTCCCGAGAGGTATTTACCCGTTATAGTTTTACCGTTCTTTTTCAAATCGTCCGGGGTACCTGTAAAAACGACGTTTCCTCCCTTTGTTCCGGCTCCAGGCCCAAGGTCAATTACCCAATCTGCGGATAAAATACTTTTAAAATCGTGTTCTACTAAAATGACCGTATTGCCGATATCTCTCAGAGATTTTAAGGTTTTAATCAGGCGCAGTATGTCTCGTTCATGCAGACCTATCGTAGGTTCATCCAGAATATATATAATGCCGACCAGACCCGAACCAATTTGGGTTGCGAGATGTACCCTCTGGGCTTCTCCTCCGGCGAGTGTCTTGGTTGACCGTTCCAAGGTCAGATATTCAACACCTACATCTTCCAAGAAACGGAGACGATGAAGTATTTCTCTTATTAATTCGGATGCAATTTTTTGTCTTTCGTCTTTAAAATTTATGCTTTCTATAAATTTTCTTGATTGAGTAATGTTCATTTTAGCAACTTCATGTATATTTTTACCATTTATTTTTATGGACAGGGCTTCTTTTCGCAGGCGCGCCCCACCGCATTCTCCGCAGGGTGCAATGATCATATATTTTTCTATTTCATTTCTTATCCAATCGGATTCTGTATATAGATGTCTCCTATTCAAATATGGTATTACTCCCTCCCAGTAATCGGCACCGAATAAAATTATGTTTTTATCTTTTTCCTTTACATTTTCCCAGGGTGTGTTTAAGTCCAAATCATATTTTAATGCAATAGAATTTAATTCTCGGAAGAATCTTCCCCTGGGTTCTCCTACGGGTGCTATGGCTCCTTCAAGAATCGACAATGATTTGTTAAGGATTATATTCTCCGGGTCTATTTCCATCTCGGTTCCTATGCCCTGACATTTTGGACAGGCTCCATAAGGAGAATTAAAAGAAAAGAGCCTTGGAGAAATTTCGGGATAACTTATTCCACAGTCCCCGCAGGCAAATTTTGTTGAAAATATTCTGCTTTCGTCTTTATCAATATCCCACAATATTAATATACCTTCAGTTTCCTCAAGCGCTGTTTCAACGGAATCTGCAATCCTGCTTCTTATTTCTTTCTTTACCTTTATTCTATCTACGACTATTTCGATATTATGCGGTTTGTTTTTATCGAGCTCGGGAATGCTCTCAATATCAAAAATTTCACCGTCTATTATCACTCTTACATATCCTTTTTCCTCAATTCTACGCAGCTCTGTTGAAAATGTACCCTTTTTTCCTCTGGCAATGGGTGCAAGTATGTAGATATGTGAGTTTTCCGGATATGAGAGAATTTGAGCAACAATTTCATCCACTGTCTGAGAAGATATTTCTTTTCCGCAATTATAACACTCTGCGGTGCCGGTGCGAGCGAAAAGCACACGAAGATAGTCGTATGTTTCGGTTACCGTACCCACAGTGGAACGAGGGTTACGAGAAAGTTTTCTTTGTTCTATTGAAATTGTGGG
>CAZQNI010000322.1:0-2505 GCA_964594255.1 uncultured bacterium
CGCGTCTGACTGGCAGTCAGGAGGACACGGGTTCGAGTCCCGTCGGCTCCAAAGGCATAATGGAGGGCTACTTTTTATGAAGAAGTCTCTTATTTATATAATACTAATTTTTAATTTGATTTTTGTTTCATGTGGCGGAGAAGCTATTTTTGCTGGAAAAGCGTACCGTTTGAAAGCTGAGGCGGCACTTAAGGAAATAAGAAACGCGCTGGCTAAGTATGCTATAAAGAACGGACAGTATCCTTCGCAAACGGAATGGGAGAGACTTTTGGAACCCTATTTCAGGAAAGAAATCAATCCGGATCCCGAATGGATAACAAGAAGGAAAATGTTTGTTATGAGAGCAAAGACCAAAATTACCCAGTGTGAAGGTATAGTCAAAGAAATAAAAAAAGATTTATTTTATGCGGATAGTTCTTTAAGGGAAGGCGTAACGGAATATCTTTATCCCATTGATTCCGCATTGACTTTTGCTTCTTACGAAATCAAAGAAGCCAGGGCTTATGATTATCGAAATATCGTACCTGAATTGAATGGTCTTATGGATTTTGTTTCGCGTCTTGATGTGGAGGAGGAAAAGAATAAAACAATAAGTTCAATGGTACAGCAAAATGAAGAGCTTGATTATCTGATTACGGAAATTAAAAATAGTCTTTTAGATAGGGATAGATTAAGAAAAACCGATTTGATAGAAGAAGCTGTTGTTGAGTCTCTATTTAATCATATAGAAAGGAAGCTGGACGCTCCTCTTTCAGATATTCAAGGTCAGCCTAATCCGCTATCGGCAGATACAGTAGATACAATTCCTTTGTATTCGAGTGAGGTTCAGGATCAAATTAAGAAGATTACCAACGTGCTTCATTCGAAAAAAGATTCAACTCTAATACGTCAAATAAAAGAATTTGACGATATGATGGTTTCTTATGTAAATGGGGGCGAAAAAATAGATTTCGTTTTTGCTCTTATTGCGCTTAAGAAGAAAATTCCGGTAGCTGTAGAACTTTTTAAATCTTTTTATTCGGAAAGAGATAAAGTTTTGAATGCGAATAAAGTGCTCAATGGCTATTCTTCTCTTGGGAATCTTGTCTCTATGGTTAAACTTTACGAGGATGAAAATGATACTCTGCCAAAGGGTAACCTTTATGAAGTATTTAAGGAAGAAGAAGCAATGAAAGAAATGATAAAGGATTTAGCTAATGATCCTTATTTAGAGGTTTTGGATAATGGTTATAGATTGACATCTGAAGCTCTGGATCAAGATAGGACTAAGTTGGTTATGGAAGTTGGTTTTGTTAATGATTATAAGGAGCTTGTCAAAGAATCTTTCAGTGAAAGAGGAGGTCCTTTTTATGAAACTAATGACGAAGGTTCAACTTATTTCGTCTGGGTTAAGGCAAAGGATGTTGAAAATACAATTCTTGCGACAAGACCGAAATTTACAGGAAAGGAGGATTAAAAGGTGAAAATTACAAGGATTTTTTTTCTTTTCTTTTTAATTGTTTTGGCAAGCTGTGCGTCTGCTTCAGATAAAAAAGAAGAAAAAGAAAACACTCAAACACAAGAGGTTTCTGAGGCGGAGAGATATTATAGTTTTGCTTTTGAGTATATGAAACAACAAAACTATCAAGAAGCAATTTCTCTTCTTCAAAAGGCTATTAAAACTGATTCCTCCTATGTTGATGCTTATCTTGCGCTGAGACAGGTTTATCTTATAGTTGGAGATACGAATAAAGCGCTTGTGATCTGTAAAAAAGGCGTTAGGTGTTTTTCCGATCCGGAAAGCAATCGAAAGATGGCAAAAGCTATCGCTTCGCTTTATGCGATGATGGGAGAACCAGAAAAGGCAGAGAAAATTTTTACGGATATTATAAAAGAGTATCCTAAAGATGCTAATAGTTATGACTTATATGCGTATTTTCTTGAGTCGGAGGGCAGATACGACGAAGCTTTAGAAAATTACAAAAAAGCTTATCAGCTTAATCCTGATGATAGGGGAGTGGCTTTTAGGTTGGGAAAGGCTTATTTTGAACGTGAGCGTTACCAGGAAGCAATTAAGTTTTTAAGTAAGGCTAAAGAAGCTTTTAGTGATGATATCGAAATAATTAAAAAACTCGCCGAAAGTTACAGCGAGCTTGGGCAATACGGGAAAGCTATTGAAGAATACAAATCCATAATTAAAATAATTCCCAAGCATGTTTCCAGCAGAATACAAATTGGTAATGCTTATTTGAAAATGAGGCAGTATCAGAAAGCTGAAAGTTACTATAAAGAAGCTTTAAAATTGGAGCCCGGTAATTTAAGTGTGTACTATCAGTTAATTAATCTTGAGCTTACCAGAAAGAATCTTTCGGGCGTTAAAAAATACATAAATAAAGGGTTCTCTATCGATCCAAACGATTATATTCTATTTGCTCTTCACGGTGATTACTATTATCGTTTGGGATTAAATTATATGCAGGAAAAGAAATGGAATCCATCAATAGAGAGCTTTGAAGAAGCTATAAG
>CAZQNI010000323.1:0-2499 GCA_964594255.1 uncultured bacterium
ATCAATTTGAACTTCCGGCACGCTGTCATCTATATGATTAAAAGAAAGATCCGTTATGTTTGAACCAGGTATATTTCTGTTCAGATAGTTTTCAATCGTGTTTTTCTTATCTTCTTCTCTCATATATCTTAGACTTTTAAGATTGATAGCCATAATCCCAAGAAATTTCATTTTTTCTTCTATTTTTGCTTCGCCTTTCTCGTTGATTTCTATAATTCTGGAAACTGAAGTTTTTTCTTTATCAGGCTCAAATAGTGGTATTTGAACAAATTCATCTTTTGTTACGGATAGTCCTAATACACCCTGATATTCAGGTCTTATGTATCCGTATGGATTGAGCTCTGATGAGGGGTCGAGAAACTCTTCTCCCAGCTTTATCAAAGCTCCGTCGAATTGATAAAGAGAAGGGACCTTTTTCGCTAATTCACCTCTTGCTTTTGAGCGAACTAAGACCAATTCGGCGGGATGTCCCTGTGATACTAAAGCAGAGTACAAGAGAGAAGTTTTATCAAGAGAATTTGCCAATTTGTTTTCTAAAATCTCTTCCATGCTTTTAGGATAGCAGTTGAATTTATAGGATGGCACGTCTACAAACCTTATCAGCTCTATAATTTCTTGATATATTTTTTCCGGTTCACCGTGTTGTGGAGTATATTTCCCTTCAAGATGTTTTTTGAAATTTTGAGACACTCCCTTCCAATCATTTTTGACTCCGGCAGTTATTCTCGGGAAAATATAAGGTTTTGGTGGTGCGTTATCTTCGTCTTCAAATGCTTCGATTAAGTCTATTTCCCAATGAAGAATTTTGTTTTTTCCTGAAAATTTCAGTTCGGGCTCTTCTGTTTTCCAGTTTTGCCAAACTATATCAAAGTATCTGGGTGCTTCTACTCTAATAATGCTTTTTAACGTCGGTCCTGAACTTCCCAGAGTGGTTTCCAAAATAAAAGGATAATCTTTAGATATTTTTCCGTAAATTGTGACTTCAAAATCCAGGAAATTTCCGGGTTTTACATCCGGAAGTGCTATTTTTCTTTCATGGTCATTCTCGTAAGGGGAAATACGGGAATAAATCGAAGCGTCTTCAATAGCATTTTCTCTGAGGTGAAGCACTTCGCCTTCTTTTGTTATTGTTCTGCCGAAGTTTATTTCCATTTTTTCTTCTTTTGAGAGATAGTTAAAGTTTATATTACCTGCGTTTCTTCCCTTTTCAGAGCAGATAGCCCTGATACACCTTATTGAATACGTGTAATTTGAATCTTTTTCAATTTTCAGATGTCTTTTACAGTAAATATCAACGTACTTTTTATCTGCAAATTTTGAGAGGTCTGTTTTTAAGCTTTGTAATAATATTGGATCTGTTATATCATTTGTGTTCTTCCATAAATGTCCTGCTCTTTTTTGTGCAAGGTCGATGCTTCTAATTTCTTTTTGAGGAAAAACAAGCTCAGCATCTGCTGTTGCTATGTATATAGAATCGGAAGTTATTTTTGTGACTCTGCATTTATATTCTTCGCCTTTTTCTGTGTATATAATATCTTCCTTCCATTCACTTTCGGTCATCAGGACTTGTTTATTGCAATACGTGAAAAAGATATTTGAAAATATAGTTAGTAATATAACGAATTTTTTCATCGTTTCCCTCCTCGGAGCAGCGTAATTACAGGTCTTTTTGCATAGTTTAATACTTCATTGCATAGCTCTTTATAGTTATTGTATTCGGAAACTGCTATTTTTTTGTCTTTTCTTATCCAATCATCTTTAAATATTAAGGTGTCTCCTTTTTCCATATAAGAAGCCGTATATTCGGCATTTTTTTCTTTTCGGGAAAATTTTTCGGGGAGAGATAAGATTTTCATTTCTTCCGGTAAGAGTATTTTGAATGTGTGAACTATTTCTTCGGAAGTATCGTATATTAAGTCGTAGTTGCGGGTGGAAAGAGAAAGTTCATTTTTTGTATATCTTTCTTCTAATTCGGGGAGTTTCAGTAAGTATAGCTCTCCCTGTTTTTTCAGAAGTTCCGGTACCTCATATTTAATTGTCATCTTTAAGGGCTTTGCGATATCTGTCAGGTTTTCTAAATTATAGTCGATCAGTCGGGCGTTGGAAGAAACTCTTTTTGCCATCTGTTCAAACTGTTTCTTTTTTTCTTCTTCCGTTAGTCTTTCCCAGTAAGCTCTTATTCCTGCCTCATAGCTTCCCATGTAGCTGGACTGGAAAGACACAAAAGCCGAATCGTTGGAAGTCACTTCTATTAAGTAAGTGTAGGTTCTTCTGTTTTTAGAAGGTAGCGGTACTTCGATAAAGTCAATTCTTGCTTTTTGTGCGCAAATCGCGTCGGTTCCGTGGTCCATAGTAGCGAAAGAAGGGTATCTGAAATATTGGGAAACCGGGTCCAGGAAATAAGGTTTTCCTTGTTTTGGAAAAATTTCCACGATTGCGTGGTTTCCCCAGAATGATGGGATTTCTTTAATTAACTCCGGACCTGGATATGTATGTAGA
>CAZQNI010000324.1:0-2489 GCA_964594255.1 uncultured bacterium
CCAACGCCCAGAACAGAAGTAAGAAAAATCGGCAAGAGAGGATAAATCATTTCGCTTGCCGCATCGTTAAATAGGCTTACAAAACCCAGAGCTTTTATGTTCCTGGGAACATCTTTAAATAGTCTCATAAATTCTTTTACCCCAAAAATACTTATATTTTATATTTAAAAAGTCAAGTGTTAACCTTACACCCTTATATCGGAAATTATGCAAAATTTTGCATAAAAGCTCTTTAAACTCAAAGTGTCCTTTAGCCTTTTATTTTAATTTGTTCTATAAAAAAACACACAACACAAAAAAATAATAAATGAATAAATTTTCATAAAAAAATGAAAACTTTGTCTTGACAATTGAAAAAAATAAGGTATTATAAATCATTGCCGATTATTTAGGAGGGTAAAATGAAAAAAGAAGTAAAAAAAGTAGTTCTAGCATACTCGGGCGGACTGGATACAACTGTGATCCTCCACTGGCTTAAGGAGAACTACGATTGCAAAGTAATTACGTTCACTGCCGATCTTGGTCAAGAAGACGAATTAGAAGGACTTGAAGAGAAAGCTCTTTCTTCAGGAGCCGATAAGGCTTATGTAGTGGACTTAAAAGAAGAATTTATTACGGATTATGTTTTTCCTGTTCTAAAAGCTGGAGCAATATACGAAGGAACCTATCTGTTGGGTACTTCTTTCGCGCGTCCAATAGCGGCAAAAGAACAGGTCAAAATAGCAGAAAAAGAAGGTGCTGACGCGGTTGCTCACGGTTGTACCGGGAAAGGCAACGATCAGGTGCGTTTTGAATTAACGTATAAGGCTTTAAATCCAAAACTAAAGATAATCGCTCCCTGGAGAGAGTGGGATTTAAAATCCCGAGAAGACGAAATAGATTACGCTAAAAAGTACGGACTAACTACGACCAGCACAAAGGAAAAAATCTACAGCAACGACACCAATCTCTGGCATAGAAGTACAGAGGGAGGAATACTTGAAGACCCGTGGAATGAATTTCCCAAGAACGCTTATGCTTTTACTAAATCGCCTGAGGATGCTCCCGACGAGGCAGAAACCGTAGAAATAACATTTGAGAAAGGTATTCCCGTAGCGGTCAACGGGGAGAAATTATCTCCGGTAGAGTTGCTTACAGAACTTAACAAATTAGGCAAGAAACACGGCATCGGCATGGTTGACATGGTTGAAAACCGTCTCGTGGGAATTAAATCCCGTGGAGTTTATGAAACTCCTGGGGGAACCATACTTTATGAGGCTCATAAACAATTAGAAAGCATAATCCTTGATGCAAATACTCTCCATCATAAAATGGACGTCGCAAACCTTTATGCACGTTTGGTTTACTACGGTTTATGGTTTTCGGAATTAAAAGAAGCCTTAGACGCCTTTATAGACAAAACCCAGGAAAAAGTGAGCGGTGTTGTCCGGTTAAAACTCTACAAAGGAAACGTAATTACATTAGGTCGAAAGTCAAATTTTTCTACGTACAGAGAGGACTTTGCCACCTTCGGAGAAGATCAGATTTACAATCAGGAAGACGCAGAGGGATTTATTAATCTCTTTGGCTTGCAATTAACAATACGAGGGCTAAAGAAGCTTGAAAAAGAAGGTAAGCTTTAGCAAAAAAATGGGAAAAGGAAAAATCTGGAAAGGCCGTTTCACTAAAGAAACCGCCCCAGAAATGGAAAAATTCAGTCATTCTATCGATACAGATAAACTTCTTTACGCGGAAGATATTGCTGTAAACAAAGCCTGGGCTAAAAGTTTAAATAAGATTGGTATTCTATCAAACAAAGAAACGAAAGAAATTTTGGCCGCTCTTGAAGTTATAAAAGAAGAATTCTCATGTAATAATTTTGCAATACAACCGGACGATGAAGACATCCACAGCGCAATAGAACGCAGACTAACGGAGATTACAGGTGATAGCGGGGGGAAAATCCATACGGGGCGAAGTCGCAATGACCAGGTAATGACAGACTTGTTTCTCTATCTGAAAAAGGGGGTCTCAGAGGTTCTTAAACAAATTGTAGAACTCGAAAAAGTTGTTGTTGACTTGGCAAAAGATAACATCGATTTGATAATACCCGGCTATACTCATCTTCAGCAGGCTCAACCAATTCTTTTTTCACATTACCTGCTTTCTCTTTTCTGGCTTATAGAACGAGATAAAGAATCTCTATTATTAGGTTTGAAACATTGCAATATCATGCCCCTGGGATCAGCAGCTCTGGCAGGAACGGGGTTTCCTGTCGATCTAAAAACACTTGCCCGAGATTTAGGTTTCACAGAAATCAGCAACAACAGTTTGGATATAACAGCTCACCGTGATATTCCAGTATCCATCAGCTTTACTCTGACATTGATAACTTCACATTTAAGCCGCTATTCATCAGATTTTATACTCTGGTCAACCGATGAGTTTGGTTTCGTTGAAATAGATGATAAATATGCCACAGGTAGCAGCATTATGCCCCAGAAGAAAAA
>CAZQNI010000325.1:0-2480 GCA_964594255.1 uncultured bacterium
CTATGTGCTTCTCCCGTATCAAGTTCGATATCATCGAATTCTGCTGCTCTTACACTGGGCTCTGTTTCTATGTATTCGTTGGAGCCGGATTCTCTCACCAGGTAATAAGTTCCCCCACGTTTTGCCGTAAGAGTTATATTCCCGTATTCAGGTAACTCAGCTACAACGTTCATTTGCGTTTCCAGTGGTGTATATGCGTATATCAACCACTCTCTTTCCGGAGATGTTCCTATTAAATTAGCCATTATCCAAACGTTAAAAGTTTTACCATGTGTTGAGCCCCAGTCGTCACTGTAATCGGGTTCATAAGTTATATCATTGGGCAATTGATGCCACCTCATTCTCTCATTACCGTTGTAAAATAATTCAGGCCAGAATTCATCCCTCTCACCGTAAGGATGAGGAATGTCAGTTAATAAGACAGGCTCGCTGTATTTCCAGAATCGCTCCAGGGTAGGATTCACATGTACTTCATCAACAGCATCTACGATCGTTTGATACCACTCCCAGCTGTCTTCCCGTGTATCGGTGGAATATTTAAAATCCCTTACAACTCTTGGCCTTGTCAACCACATTCCCCACTTTATGTAACTTCCATATCTCTCAGGAGGCATCTCTTGTCCCTTTGCCTTCCATTCTTCTATAAATTCCGGGTCAAACCAGGTAGATAGTTCCCACCAGAAATCAGGGTTGATTTCCTTGTAATAATCTCTTTGGAACAGGAGATTCATTGCTTCCACTTGCGGTGAACATCCTATAAAGTCGCGATTTCCCTGCCAGTTATTAACATAATAAGAAGGGGAAGTGCCATCCCATATAAAAGGAATCGTGGAAAACCTTCCGGGAATAGGGGAAGGAATGTATGCAATCCATCCGTCCCATCTGCCAAAACATAGAGGGTCATGTTCATAACCAACAAATTTTATTTTATCCGACCATTCATCCAGTTCATTTCTCATTCCATCAAACATAGCATTGTATCTTGGGATATAACCGTGTCCGGTTTCATATCCACCGGCGCCCGGATTTGTAAGTTCTGTATTTCCGCCAATTATCTCATTCCTGAACTGCCAGGTATCATAGTTCGGGTCACTGCTATATGCATCCTCGAACCTGTAGTCTTCATGTACATCTCTGAAATCTACATCGCCGGCTTCATTGTTCGAAAGCCAGATTACAAATGGGGGGTCCGGATACCAATTCTGCAGTTGGGCTAAAAGAGGATTGGACCACCAATCCCTTGAGTCGGGATATCCTGCATCGAGTAGTAAGGGGGGATTCACCCACCCTTCTCCCACTGTCCTCCAGTGCTCAACCGGTCCACAGGGAGAAACTTTCGCCTGAACTGTTCCATCATTTTCAACCACATTGGGGTTCTCTTCAGGAGGGAGGCTGATCCAGGGATCTCTAAAAAGCATTGATTCAGGTTGAGTGGTTTTGAACACTAAAGGAAGACCATATCTGGATGCTTTTTCAATCGGATTCTTAAAATATTCATCAAAATAACTTTCAACAAACCAATCAGCTAACCTATAGTTATACCCAATATGCAATAACAAACAATGTCCTTTTTCGATCATATCCATCTGCCATTCAGGAGTAAAGCCCTCTAAACTATTATTGCTGCCATCCTCCCAGTTTGCCGCAAAAGGCAAGGGATGTTCTTCCTGAGATAAGGCTTTAAAGGAGAAAAATAAACATATTAACCAGCAAAAAATAATTATTGATAAGTTTTTTTCTTTAAATTTATATGTCATAAATCTTATTCCTCGTTACTGTGTGATTTTGAATTTCAAGGTTACAGGGTAATATTCTATTTAAATTCAGGATAAAATCTGAAAATCCTCTGTTGTATCTATAATTATATCATAATTATAGATAAATGTCAAGTTGAGTATCTTTTTGATATTTTTGAACTGGCGATATTTTAAAGTTATATTATCTTAAACTATGAAAATAGTAATCGATGAAAATGTGTTATTGGGGAAAGAGACGTTCTCTTTAATCGGAGAAGTTACTTTGGCTCCGGGTCGGGCGATAACCCCCGAGGCAATTAAGGATGCCGATCTCCTTGTTGTTCGCTCTGTTACCAAAGTAGATGAAAAACTACTAGAGAATAGTAATGTTAAATTTGTAGGTTCTGCAACCGCGGGTATAGACCATATAGACATCGAGTATTTAAAGAGTAGAGATATAGGTTTTTCAAGTGCTCCGGGTAGTAATTCCAATTCGGTTACGGAGTATGTAATGGCAGGTTTGTTACTGCTCAACAGAAAAGGGAAAATTTCTCTCGAAGAAATGAGTCTCGGGGTTGTTGGCGTCGGAAACGTTGGTAGTAAAGTTGTTAAAAAGGCAGAGGGGTTGGGGCTTAAAGTTTTACAAAACGACCCTCCCCGTTTTAGAGAATCGAAAGATAGTGTTTTTCGGGAACTGGATGAATTAATGAGTTGTGACGTTATAAATTTGCATGTTCCCTTATC
>CAZQNI010000326.1:0-2470 GCA_964594255.1 uncultured bacterium
CTTCTCCTCCGTAACGGTATAATTTATCAGTGAATCTTATATTATAAGAAAATTTTCTGACCAGTCTTATGAGTAATTTGTCTCCTTCTTGATGCCCGTGAAAGTCATTGTATTCCTTGAACCAGTCGATATCTATCATTAAAACGGATAAGTTTTTATTATATCGTTCAGCCCGTTCAAGTTCTTCCTTAAGATCTTCCTTCAGTTTTCTCCGGTTATAGCATCCTGTAAGATCATCGGTTATGGCATCTGTAATATCTTCAAAAATTTCCAAAACATACTTTTTTCCTCTTAATTCAATTGCCTTATGTTTTATTTTCACTGTTTTGCCGCCAAAAGCTCTATCTGATTCAACATTTACAATTTCTCCCAATGGGATTTCTTCTTTTACCGGACAAAGAGGGCATTTAATATTGTCATCTTTATACACCTCAAAACACTTCTCGCCGACGGCATCTCTCCCGACTTTATTCTTAAGCGCCTCATTCATGTAAAGTATATTTAGGTTAGTGTCAACAATATCTATTGGAATAGGAAGGGCTTCTAATATCAGTTTAAAATCTTCAAGATTGATTTCCTTAAACTTTGAACTTTCCAGATCGTCTAATAAAATTTTACCCCCCTTATTTCACCTGTTTAAATATTATATTAAGTATAAACAAAATTTTACTACAAGTCAATAGTGGAAAAATCGTATCCACCCTACCTCCACTTTAACCACAGATTACACAAGATTATCACAAGTTTTTTTTGTTTTGTTTTTTCTTCTTTTTGTTTTTCCTACTCAACTACTTAACCTTTAACAATCTAACTTAAATTCAAAGGATTTACGTACATAGCCACGAAGACACAGTAAACAGTCATGGGTCACGAGTCTTGAGTCATGAGTCAAAACTAAATCCTAAATCTCAACCCCTAAATATTGGAGTTTTTCTTTTTTCTTTCTTCTCACCTGGTTGAAATGAATAAAAAAATCAGTAATATAACACAAGGCATATAAAAAACCCGAAGGAGGAAAACAAATGAATGATTTGCTTGAATCATTTAAATTAAATAAAGAAGTTTCTATTCCCTTAAAAGTAGGGTTAAATTGGAAAAATTAAACCCCCCTCTTATTTTTTTATTAGCAGTATTTTTTATAGAAGCTAACGTAACGGAATTATACGGAAACAGTAATAAAACAGACGGGCTTAAATCCGAGGTGATGCTTCATCCTGTCGACGCCTTTACAGCCTACACACTAAAAAAGGGTGAGTGGATTTACAACCAGGCTCTTACTCCCTATCCCAGCTGGTTCTGGTGGGGAATTACTGATAATATTACAACCGAGCTGGATGCAGAATGCTGGCTTGGGGGCGTCGTGAGTTTGAACTTCAGATTTAAACTTTTAAATCAGAGGAACCTTATACCAACTATCGCATTTGAAACCATGTTTCAGTATCTGCCCAGGGAGATTGACCAACTCGAAACTTATGATTCTTTATCAGTAAAGAGAAAAGGAAACAGCTGGTATAATAGACTCAATTTAAGCTGGCAGATAAAGGAAGATTTATATTTAAGCGTTTCAGGAGGGGCAACATACTCAGAATTTTTAACAATAGATAATTCCGATACCTCTAATTATGAAGGAGAAACATACAATAATCGTGTTACTCCTGATGTTTCCGCCAGTATTGATTTCAGAGCGTATGAGTGGTTATCTCTTCATGCTGCGGCTTCCTATGGAACTACGTTTATTTATCTCGATAACGTTCCGCGAAAGCAGCAGTTTAATGTAGGCGCAAGGTTTGCTCCTTTTTACAGGCATAAAAACGGTATATTAAGAAATTTCAGGATTGAGTTAGCAATTTTAACATTTCGGTTCAAAGAGGTGGACCATCTCGTATCAGGTCCTTTAGGATTCATTTACTGGCAGTGGGGCGGTGAATAGGAAACGATTCAACTAATCCTAAGGATTTGTAAAACTACTCAACGACTAAACAACTCAACTACTTGACCAATTCAAAGAATCTAATAAACATCTTGACATTATAACTATTTTTTCTTATCTTTCTTAAATGATGAGCAAAAGGACAAACAGAAGATTAAAAAATTTCGCTTTATACGGATTTCGTTATTCTTACCTGAGACTACTTAATAATTTTGGAGATAAAATCAAATTCATACATCCGGATTTAATGAGCTTTATTGTGTTCTTTATTTCTATGACAATAGGTCTTTTCTATTACAAATCAGGAGAGACCCCTGTTTTTTTGCTGGTAAATATCTTTTTGATTTTTCTTGGCATTACCTTAAATACGTTGGTCGAACTCCTGTCAATGAAAAGAGCTAAATTTACAATTATAAATGAAATTATTTACGCTCTTCCGGATAGATATGCTGATGTATTTATTTTTGCTGGTATATCTTTTTCATCGTTATGCGACGTCAGAATAGGGATGGTAGCTACGGTAACCATACTGCTTATTAG
>CAZQNI010000327.1:0-2451 GCA_964594255.1 uncultured bacterium
CGACGATATTACCTTCTTTGTCATATCTGGGGATTTTGGTTGTAGAAACCCAGGTTATTCTTCCATCGGGATGGGTTTCCTTTTCCACTTTCATTTCGATTGGTTTGCCAGTTTTTATTATTTCTTGCTCATCACTATAGGCTAATTCAGCATGCTCCTTTGTAAAATAGTCAAAATCAGTCTTACCTTTCAACTCATCTACACTTTTAAGTCCGAACTGATCAGCCACAGATTTACTTGCCTGGATAAAACGGCTTTTTCTATCCTTGAAGTAAATATGATCGGGTATGTTATTTAGCAAACTCTCAAGTAGAGACCTTTCATAGAATAACTTCTGTTCTAACTTCTTACGCTCAGTTATATCTCGAGTAATGCCGAGTATTCCTATGATATTATTCTCATCATCGATGAGGGGAGCTTTATTCACGAGTAAGTATACATCTTCCCCTTCCGGAGTCTTAGATTTCTCCTCTTTGTCGACAATAGGTTCTCTCGTTTCCATTATGTGCAGTTCGTCCGTCCGGGTTTCCTTCGCCAGCTCTTCTGAATAAAGATCGAAATCGGTTTTTCCTATTATTTCTTCTACCGAATCGACCTTGGGAGCTCCCGGCTGTTTCAGATAGTATTTACTTACTTGAAGAAGTTGCCCTTCCCTGTCTTTAAAGTAAACGGAAATTGGAATGTTATCCATAAAACTCTTGAATAGTGCCTTTTTCCAATTGTTTTGGGATTCGGATTTCTGTAACTCTGCAATTTTTTTACGTAATTTTTTCGGATCGCTTGTGAAAAGTTCTGTTAAAGGTCTGCCTTTGATTTTAGTTTTGTTACATTTCAGTAATTTAACTGCGGCTTTATTTAAATCTTCTATCAAACCTTTTTTATTGATAATAAGGATCGGATATGGGTAGTTATCAAAGATCAAAAAAAAAGATTCTTTGTCTTTTGAAGACAAATGACTTAAATCCTTATCCTTAATCTTAGATTTTTGTTTTAATTCTACTAAAAATTCATCTTTACTCATCTATTTAACAAATTTTAATGTGGTATGAGAAATTTGCAACCCTATTTTTATATTTTCTCGGAGATTTTTAATTTTTTTTTACTTTAGATGGCTCACTGTAATTTAAAAATTATTGGCTGTGAAATTAAATATTAAAAATTAAAAATCAAAATTTCATATGACAAGAAGTCAAGCCGTTAGCTATTAGCCTTTCGCCTTTAGCTTTTATTTTTAAAAGAGCTAAAAGCCAACAGCCAAAAGCGAAGAGCTTATTTGTTGTATTTTTGCTTTTTGATATTTGATTTTTTATTTTGGTTTTCCCACTTGCATGAAATGTAATTATCATTATATATATTTTAGTAAAAATTCTTTGATTGTTGTTCAAATAAAACAATAATTTAAAAACAAAGGAGTTATTATGAGTTTTTTATTAGGTCTTGACCTTGGAACAAGTGGAATCAAAGCACTTATTATGGACGAAAAAGCAGAGAAAATAGTAACCGCTACCGTTGAATATCCGCTCCAAACTCCAAAAGTAAACTGGGCTGAACAAGAACCTTCAGATTGGTGGAATGGAACTGTCGAAGCCATAAAGCAAGTTATTAACAAGTCTTCTGTGGATCCGGAAGATATAAAAGGGATAGGGCTTTCCGGGCAAATGCATGGTCTGGTAGCCCTCGATAAGGAATATAAAGTACTGCGTCCCGCGATAATCTGGTGCGACCAGAGAACTGAGAAGCAATGTCAGTATATTACTGATACGATAGGCGCGGAGAGATTAATTGAACTTGTGTCCAATCCGGCTCTTACGGGTTTTACTGCAGGTAAATTGATATGGGTAAGAGAAAACGAGCCCGAAATTTATGAGAAGATTTATAAGATATTATTGCCCAAGGATTATATCCGTTTCTGTCTTACAGGTGAGTTTGCAACCGAGGTATCTGATGCTTCCGGTATGCTTTTTCTTGATGTAAAAAACAGGAGATGGTCTGATGAGTTATTGAACGAGCTGGATATCGATAAGGATATACTTCCCGAATGCTTTGAGTCTTCTTATGTTAGCGGAAAGGTAAGTGCAAAGGCAAGTAGAGAAACCGGACTTAAAGAAGGAACGCCTGTTGTGGGTGGTGGTGGAGATCAAGCTTCACAGGCAGTAGGAACGGGAATAATAAGAGAAGGAGTAATATCTTCGACCGTCGGTACTTCCGGTGTTGTTTTCGCCACAAGTGATGAGCACCATCTTGACCCCGGACATACATTACATACATTCTGCCACGCGGTCAAAGGGAAATGGCATTTGATGGGAGTTATGCTGTCTGCCGGTGGTTCGCTTCGTTGGCTGCGGGATACTCTATTTAAAGATTTAAAAGCGGAAGCAGCTTCGAGAGGAGTGGACCCCTATATTCTAATGGAAGAAAAAGCAGGTAAAATTCCGGTAGGAAGTGAAGGGC
>CAZQNI010000328.1:0-2448 GCA_964594255.1 uncultured bacterium
AGCCGAATTCCGAATTAAATATTATAACGGGATGCGCGACCGGGAATCTTGTATCCGTAGGTAGTCACATAGCGGTTACCGAAATGTTCGTAAGGAAAGGAGCACATCTCACTTACACGATGATTCATGATTGGGGTTCGAAAGCTGTAGTCTATCCAAGGGCAGCTATAGATGTAGAGGAAGGAGCTATATTTACTTCTAATTATATTGCTTTAACACAGGTTAAAGAGATTCAAAGCAACCCGATAGCGTACCTTTCGGATAAGGCGAGTGCTAAATTCAACTCAATCATTTACGGAAAAGACGGCTCATCTTTTGATATGGGGGCAAAGGGTATTTTAAAGGGGGAAAACGCGAGTTGTGAGATTGTAAGCCGGGTAGCATCTAAAAATTGTAAAGTTATCCTCAGGGCTTATATCGAAGGAAACGGAAAGAACACGAGAGGGCATACAGAATGTAATGGCCTTCTTCTTGACGATAAAAGTTCCGTTACAGCAATACCGGAACTTAAAGCCAACAACATCGATACCGAACTTTCGCATGAGGCTTCTATAGGCAAAATCGCGGGAGAACAGCTAAATTATCTTATGTCCAGAGGACTTGATGAAGAAACCGCAAGAGCTCTTTTGATAAGAGGTTTTCTTGAAAAAGGTATTGATGGGTTGCCTGAGAGTCTCAAGAAAAAAGTCGATAAACTGATAGAGATAGCAGCCTCGAGTGAAAGTGTATAATTTTACCCACGAAACCACTACACCCCTAAGTTATTAGAAGTTCGCCTTTGGCTCTTCGGATTAAACTACCCCACAACACCTAAATACTGAAAACTGCCGCTGGAATTATATAGTTTTTTTGCTAAAAGCGAAACGCAAACAGCTAAGAGCCTCGTTCAAAAATTTAATCTTCTTTTCCCGTCCAGCAGTAAGTACAGAGATTTTCTTCACCGAGACCGGTTGCTTTTAGCATGTCTTTCATTCTTTGATATTTTAGAGAAGTTGTATTTAGATCTTTCTCCATTTCCTTTATCATTTTTGAATATTCCTTAGAATCAGGGTCAAGATAAGGCTCTAAATCTTCAATATGTTTTCCGTGTATTTTTTTTATCATTCTTCTTGCGAATAATTCATCTATCTTTCTTGTGGAGAAGAGATATTTGCAGGGGAACATAAGAGCGGGGCAGGCTATTCTCGCATGTATTTCTTTTGCTCCCGCATTCCAGAGTTTAACGAGAAGATAGTTTTTTAATTGAGTTCCTCTTACAATCGAATCTTCGGTTAGTATAAGTCTCTGGTTTTTAATCAGAGCTTCTGCGGTTACCTGTTTCAT
This sequence comes from uncultured bacterium, assembly GCA_964594255.1. GTDB lineage: Bacteria > Hydrothermota > UBA3072 > UBA3072 > UBA3072 > JAFGHJ01. Next base: position 1,324 of record CAZQNI010000328.1, read on the forward strand.
TAATGCAACCAGATCTCTCCTTTCCTGGGTTGGCGGCACATAACTTCTTGCCCAACCCGGAGTGTATTTGAGCAAAGGTGTTTTTACCGGTATCCCGGATTCGTATGAATATCCAAAAGAGTAAGCCGTACCGGAATCGGCTATACCTGTAACCAGATCGGCATTTATATCGTCATTTTTTGCCATCAGTCTACCTGAATATTCCCTGAACTCTTCCACGTTTTTACCTTCATATTCAGAAGCGGGAAAGCCGGTGTATACATACAAAAAAGCACATAAACGCAGGTCCTTTTCAGCTTCTTTCACTATTTCTGTCTTGTTTTCATTTAAAAGCAATATTTCTCCTGGACCAAGGAATTTTTTCGTGGTAAAATCCAAATTCTTATACGAACAAGTCTCCGAAACAACAATTTTAGCTCCTTCTTTTTCTCCTAAAACGAGAGGTGTTCTTCCGTATTTATCCCTTGCTGCGAGCAATCCCTCTTTGCCTAAAAGAAGTAATGACATAGAACCGTCGATTCGAGAATGCATATATTCTATTCCGTCCAGCAAATCTTTTCCTTTGTTAATAAGTTTTGCGACCAACTCTATTTGATTAGGGCATCCGTTTACCATTTCGGAGAATATTACGCCTTCCGATATCAATTCGTCCGCGAGCTCGATTTGATTGTTTATAAAACCCGTACCGCAAATTGAGTATTCCCCGAATTTCAATCTGAGAACAAGAGGTTGTGTGTCCCTGTCGCTTATTACCCCGATACCGGAATGCCCCTGCATTTCTATATAATCAATATCCTCGATGAATCTTGTCTTGAATTGTGCTTTTTCTATGGTGTGTATTTTCTTTTGTATTTTTTTGCCGTCAGATATCGCCAGCCCCCCGTATGATGTTCCGAGATGCGAATGATAGTCGGTCGCGTAAAAAAGGTCTTCCTTGCAATCTTTTTTTGTAACAATACCAACGATTCCACTCATTTTTTTACCTTCCTTCCCTTTCTGCGTTAAAGTGAATTTTTATTCAATTGTATTCAATAATATATGAGTGGCTATTACTTTTGCAAGGGCTGTGAAATTAGAATTACTATGTCAACCCCTTATTTAATTAAGCCGATTTCCGGGCTAACC
>CAZQNI010000329.1:0-2434 GCA_964594255.1 uncultured bacterium
GACCAATTATTTATGTATTCTAAATCTAATCGCATCCATTCTTCAAATGGTAGGTCTGAACGCCCTCTTATTAACCAGAGACATGTTAGTCCAGGTTTTATAGCCAGTCTCTTCCTTTGCCAATCTTCATATTGTTTTACTTCCGCGAAAAGAGGTGGTCTGGGGCCAACAAGCGACATATCTCCTTTTAAAACGTTAAACAATTGAGGTAATTCATCAAGACTAAAACGCCTGAGAAATCTTCCGGTTTTTGTAATTCTTGGGTCGTCTTTGATCTTGAACACTACTTTATCCATTACGTTCAAAGCATAGAGGCTTTCTTTTGTTTCTTCGGCGTTTTGAAACATTGTTCTAAATTTAAACATAGAGAAAGGTTTTCCTTTTAAACCTACTCTTTGATGTTTATATATAATAGGACCTTTTGAGGTCAATTTTATTATAATAGAAATTAAAACGAATATTGGGAACAAGAGTAATATTGCGGTTAATGACAAAATTCTATCTAATATATATTTAATAAAAAGCTGTGCATAATGTGGTGGGCTAGGATGAAAGGTAATTATTGGTGAAGTCAATGAGCTCTCCAGGGTAACAAAGCTGTGGGTTTCCCCAAATACTTCTGCTAAGTAAAATGAGACAGTTAAGCCAAGGTTTTCGATTTTACTAATATGTTTTTTATGTTTCTTTTCCGTGACTATAACCCACTCAATTGGTTCGCTTTTCAAGATTTCAGTTAAATTTTGGGGAACTTTATCGATAACTTTTATGATTTTGATTCCGAAGAAATCATGAAGTGAGAAGAGATTTTGAATTTCTTTTGCGGCTTTTTCTTTTCCAAGTATAATTGTATTTATTGGGTTTTTATTACTTTTTGAGATTAATTCTCTATTTAGTATCAAGAGAATTACCGAGAGTAGGCCGAATATTAGAAGGGCAACACGACTCTGATTAAATAACTTAAAATAATAAAGTATTGCAATAGATATGCCGATGGCGACTAAAAAGGAAATGATGGTTCTTAGATAGAAATTATATTTATCGACGGGGAACTTTTGTAAACTTAGATTATTTAGAAGAATAATAGGCGAGAATGTAGCTAAGAAAATAGGAAATATTCTTATATAGTAAGGAAAGTACCATTCCGTAAATTCATTCGAAATAGGAGGTAACTTTGCTCTTATAAGTACCGCGAGCCAGTAGGTAAATATTAGAATAATAATATCAAACAAAGTTATTGTAAATCTTATAAAGTGCTTTTTTTCCTGAATCATTTTTTCGCTTCCTTGATAATAACTGTAGTGATCATATTTTTTTTATTAATCGACGTAACCCAAGTTTCCAGACTAACCAGAAAGCTTCCCACACAATCTTTTTTGACATTTTAGAATTTCCCGACCTGCGTTCAGTAAAGACTATGGGTATTTCCTTGATTTTGAATCCTTTCCGATAGGTATAAAAATGAATTTCTATCTGAAAACCATATCCTTCAGCGTCAATTTTATCGAAATCAAGATTTTCTAGGACAGTTTTTCTAATACCTTTAAATCCGCTTGTTAAATCGGAGAGAGGTACACCTGTTACCGTTTTAGCAAAAAAATTAGCGAAGTAACTAAGAATAAGCCTCGACATTGGCCAGTTTACGACGTTCACGCCTTTCTTGTACCTCGATCCCAGCACAAGGTCAGCCTTCTCTTCGATGAGAGTTTTTCGTAATATTGGTAGAGTAGAAGGGTCATGAGAGAAATCGGCATCCATTTCAAAAACAAAATCGTAGTGTTTTTCAAGCGCCCAACGGAATCCTTCAATATAAGCGCTTCCCAAGCCCATTTTTCTTTCTCTTTCAATTAAATGAACTCTTTTATCTTTCCCCTGGGATTTCTTTTTTTGAATTTTTTTGACGGTATCACCGGTTCTATCGGGAGAATTATCATCAACAATTAGAATCGCAAATTCTTTTCCCTGTAGCAGAACTTCATCTATAATCGATTCTATATTTTCGTTTTCGTTATACGTTGGTATAATTACAAGAGAATCTGTTTTCAAACTTTACCTCTATTTTTTGTGGAGAAGTAGATTCAGTATTACTGTTAAAATTATTGAAGCAAAAATACAGAAACCCAGGGGAAAATGTAATACAAAATTTTCCCTTTTGATTACTATGTTTCCCGGCAAACGCGAAAGAAAAGGGGTTTTTGCAAATAAAACAATTAATATCCCGATACCTACGAGAATGTAACCACTTATCAATAAAGGTGACTCAATTTTCATATTAAAGTATACAATTCAAGACGAAGTTGTCAATGGTAATGTTCCACGCCCCCATCCCCAAAAAATAAATTCACACAGAGGCACGGATATCACAGCGCGGAACTTGACCCCAAAAGTTGTACCAGTGGGTAATGTGGGACTTGAATATCCTCAGGGATTCTGTAAG
>CAZQNI010000330.1:0-2417 GCA_964594255.1 uncultured bacterium
TGATTTTCATTATTTTCTTTACGGCTTCTATTCCGTCCATATTAGGCATCTCTACGTCCATAGTAATTACGTCGGGCTTAAGAAGAAAGGCTTTCTTGACTCCCTCTAAGCCGTTTATTGCTTGATCTACTACTTTGATTTCAGGATCCTCGTTTAAGATTTCAGAAAGGACTTTTCTCATAAATGCTGAATCTTCAACAACTAAAACATCAATCAAATTATTTTGGCTCCGGTTTTATATGAAGTTATATAAACGTTCCCGTCGGATAACTGGAATCTTACCGATCTTCCGTAATTTTCCCCGATGTCTTGCGATAAAAGCTTAATTCCAAGATCTTTTAAAATTTCTTTTCCTTTTTTTATATTTCTTTTACCTATCGAGTTTTCAGTATCTTCCATAAGTTCCTCAAACATTATTGCTCCGCCGATCATTTTTGCCTCAAGGTCTTCCTTTTTTGTGTCCCGTTCCAACATTTTTTCTAAAAGAAGCTTTATGCCTGTATCGGCATATTTTGCTTTTTTCTTTCCTCCTGGATTTACAGGCAAAATATAATGTACCATCCCACCCAATTTTTGTGCTCTATCGTAGAGAGTTATAGCTACACAAGATCCGAGTGCGCTTGTTATAAGAGCTGTAGAATCGTTGGAAATTTTAATGCTTCCCGTCTCGACTATTATTTCATTTGTTTTTAGCATAGATTCTATTCTTTATATTTATCGGATTAAAGAGTTTTCTTACATTGTTGGGGATGGATTCAACTTTGCCGAGTACCAGGATTCCGTCTCTTTTTAAAGCTTTAGCAAATGAGCCTAAAATTTTTTCCTGAAATTCTTTGTTTAAATATATAAGTACATTTCTGCAAAAAATTAAATCAAATTTCTCTTTAAAGTCTATATCCTTTAGATCCAGGTTTTGAAATTCTACGGAATTTCTAATCTCGCGGGTTACCCGATATCCTTCTTTTACTTTTTCAAAGTATTTGAGTTTGTAATAAGAGGGCATTTCTGTTAAAGCAGATTCATCATAAATACCTTTGCAGGCTTCCTTTATTGATTCCTTATCTATATCTGTCCCCAGAATTGAACATTTAAGTTTTATTTCTTTGCATAAAATCGCAATTGCGTAAGGTTCGGCGCCGTTAGCGCAACCAGCGCTCCATATCAAGGGGTTTTCCATTGAGGGAAGAATCTCGGTTCTTAAGGTATCGAAGACGGTTTTGTTTCTGAAAAAACTCGTAAGATTTATAGTAAGTGATTTTTTGAGCTTATTTTTTTCTTCCTTGCTTCCTTTTAGTAATTCGGCATAATCATTGTAATTATCCAGACCTACTTTCCTCATGCGGGAGCGTATTCTTCTTACTAAAGGTTTAACCTTATAATTTTCGGGGTTGAAGTCCATGAAATTTTTTATTACTGAAACGACTTTCCCCAAATCTTCGTCTTCAAAATTCTTCATTACCTTTTGACAGCTCAATTGTTCTTTTTATTAGTTTATTATCAGGATTCAATTCTAAAGCTTTTTTCCATAATTTTAGCGCTTCTTTTGTGTTGCCTCTCTGAAAAAGAATGTTGCCTTTTTTAAAGAATAAATCCCAATCTCTAATGCCCGTAGATATTAGAGTATCAATCCTAACTTCACAAATATCAAAAAGTTTATTTCTATAGTAATAATCAATTAATGCTTTTGAAAGTATTGTACACTCTGGATCTGATTTTAATCCCTGTTGGTACATTTCTGTGGCTTTTTTTTCTTCTCCAATGGTCTCGTATAATTTACCAAGATTGAAGAAGTACTCTCCGAACTCAGGAGCCAATGAGAGACCTTCTTCTAAGACTTCCATTGCTTCCTTTATTTTTCCTTTTCTAGCCAAAATGTATGCATAATAGAATATCGTATATGGGGTTTTTGTTTTAATGTTATCTAAGATATTTAAAGCATCCGCATCTTTTTTCATTTTCAAGTATATGATTGCTTTGTTTAAAAGGATTTTTTCGTTGTTTTCTTCTCTCTTTAACGCTTTTGACAGGTAATCCAGAGCAATTTCATTTTTCCCCTTTAGTTCATTTATCAGATAAATATTGTTTAAAGTCGAAGTCCGTTTAACCGTTTTAAGACTCTCTTTAAAAGAATTTTCTGCTTCGTCGAGATCGTTCATCTTGAAGCTGATGATTCCTTTGTAGAATAAAGCTTCGGGATTATTGGGTTTTAGTTCAAGTATTCTGTTAAATTCCCTAAGAGCTTCGTTTAGCATGCCGATTTTTACAAAAGCTATTCCCAGATTCATGTGCTCTTCTATTTTTTCTTTGTCTTTTACCAGTGTCTCCCTTTTTATTTCAAGTTCTTTTAAAGCCCCCTTTTTTATAAGTGTAGAAAGCAATTTTAAAGCTTTAAATTCTTCCATTGGAAGCACATTGAT
>CAZQNI010000331.1:0-2413 GCA_964594255.1 uncultured bacterium
CTTTACCTGATAGAAAATGAATATCGTCGATTAAAAGTAAGTCTATTTCTCTATACTTCTGTTTAAATTTTACGGTCGAATATTCCTGGATGGACTTGATCATCTCATTGAGAAATTCTTCGGTTTGGGTATAAAGTATTCGGAGATTAGGGTATTGATAGTAAACTCTATTGCCTGTTGCCTGTAATAGATGTGTTTTACCCAATCCAACTCCGCCATATATAAAAAGAGGATTATATTCTCTACCCGGTGCGTTGGAAACCGCCATAGCCGCAGCATATGCAAATTTGTTATTATCTCCTACTACAAAATTATCGAAAGTATATTTATCATATAGCAAAGGCTTTTGTTCCCTTTTTTGTTCTTTTTCTTTTTCCTCTTGTTTGTATGTTTCTATGTCTGTTTTTTTATTAACAAGGAAATGTATCTTGTGAAATTTACCTGTAACTTCTTTTATTGAAGAATTGAGTTCATTCATAAAGTGTTCAGCGATCCAGTGTTGGGTGAATGTATTTGGAATATTAAAATAGACATCCTCGCCGTTTATTTCTTCCAATTCCATATTCGCAAACCATGCTTTGAAAGCGGATTCGTTAATTTCCTTCTGGAGTTTCTCTTTTATTTGTTTCCAGTCGAATTCGTTTTGTTTCCCCTTTTTTTCTCTCATAGTAATGTACTTTTTATTATTTATTAAAATTAATATTATGTCAAGAGGTGAGTTGAAAATTTTAAAAAAAAAATAAGATATAATAAGGTAAAGCTAATCTTTGTTGGTTACTATCCCAAAATTTATACTCAAACGCTATAAAGAAAGTATTTACAACTATTAAAAACTACATTTTCTTAAGAGCAAAGATAGCCAAATTGATATTTCTACGGGTTCTATTGTTCTTTTGTGTTCTTTATCCTTGACAATGTACGTAAGTGAATTTATAATTTTATATGAAATTGCACAGGATATTTGCGGTTTTGTTCTTTGCGGGATATCTATTTCTCGTTTTTGTTCCTTTAAATGTACCAGTTTGGATTCCTGTAACGATTCTTGCAATTCTATATTTTTTACTTATAGAGTGGGAGAATATTTCATATTATTTTTCTCTTACAAGTATAGCTTTTGTTGTACAATTGGGAGGAGGGCTTTCGTCTCCGCTTTTTGTTTCATATCTTCCTGTTATTTTTATACTTAAAAAAAGAGGCTTAAAGCTTAAGTTCTGGTGGCTTATTTTACCTTTGTTTTCGTTATTTGAGGAATTGACTTTTTTTCCCTACTTGATTTTTTATGGTGCGGTGGTTTTTTTATATGTTTTGCAGCCAAAAGTACATAGAGAAAAAAGTATTGTGCCAAGCAAATCGGCAGATGCCCTTGAAAAAGTGGATATAAGGGAAGGTCTTTCCGAGAAGAAAGAATTGCCCTCTACTATTTCGAATAAAATTTATGATTCTTTATCCGCAAGTGTGGATATAATAATTCGCATGTTTAATCCTTTTAGTGCTGTTTTATTGGTTGAAAAGGAGCAGCCGGATGAATTCCAGGTCAGAATCGCAAAAAGCGAAGGGGAAATAAAGCCATTAGTTACTATAAATAAAGGTCCGCTCTCCTGGTTTTTAAAAAACCAGGGAATTTTGGTTAATAATGATTTCAAAGATTCTTCAATAAAATTGGGATATTATAAAAACGAAAATAACATAAAATGCTTTATGGCAAGCTCGATTAGGTTTAATGATGAGGTTGTTGGAATTATAGTGGTCGATAGAACCGAGAAAAAGCCATTCGACGAAAGAGATAAGGAGCTTTTATCAAGTGTTGTCAAAGGCTTATCGACTTTGTTTTCTCTTTATAAGCATATGAATGTTTCAATGCTCGAAGCTTTCAGATTTAGGTCTCTTTTAAGTCTTACTGGAAAAGTAGCGGGAGAGATTAAATTAGAAGAAGTTAGAAAAAGTATTTTTGAGACAGTCAAAAACAGTTACAGGGATGTATGGACTATTTTTTTGCTTAAAGAAGGAAACGAATATCATGTAACTGAAGAGGACGGAAGAAGATATTACCAACACTTACGAAAAAGTATAATTGCGTTAGCTCTTGAAAAAAATATTTCTCTATGTAAGGCAGATCTTTCTAAAGAAACAAAGAGGCCTATTTTGTTTCCGGAAGAAAGAACTTTTAATGCAAAGTCTTTGTTGTTTTCACCTTTCAGGGGTGACGTTAAGGGAGGGATATTGCTTCTTTCTAAAAATATAGATTGGTTCGACAGGAATAACGATTTAATGATTTTAAATATGATTACAGATATAGCCGCTTCTTCTGTAGAAAAAGCTGTTTTATATGATTATGAAAGGCAAAAAGCCATTAGAGATGGACTGACCGAAACCTACAATCACCGATTCTTTCAAGAGATGTTAGACAATAAAA
>CAZQNI010000332.1:0-2408 GCA_964594255.1 uncultured bacterium
AGTACTGCTTCTTTTAATTTTCTTTCTGCTTACCTCCACATATCTTGTCCAACCCGGAATAAAGGTTTTTCTACCAAGAACAGCTACAAAGGAAGCAGTAACACAGGAAAAAGTAACCATTACAATAACTAAAAGCGGAGCTGTTTATCTTGAGGATAAACCTGTTCAAATTTCTAGTTTCCCTTACCTTCTTAAAGAAGTTGGAGATAAAGTCATATTGATAAAAGCCGACCGCGATGTTACAATCGATATGACCGTAAAAGTAATGGAAATGGTCAAAAAAAGTGGGGCAAGTAAATTTGTAATAGCTACCACACCGGGAATAGAGTGAATAAGAAGATTATCTCTCTCGTATCTACAACAATTATATACGTTGTCCTTATTATATTTTTCTCACTCGTTTCCGTTAATCTGAAATATCCTGAGGAAGAATTTGTCACCCTTGGTTTTCAAACAATAGAAGATATTGAAGAAATGGGAGCTCTGGCAAAAATAGGAGGAACCGAAGATATTTTTTCTTCTGCAGGAGATATACCCGTGAGTACGGGAAGAACAAAAAAAAGCTTATCTCCTCTTGAGAAACCGCCTTATGAAGGAGGCGAAACGGAAAGCGGCGAAAGAGAAGGTTATAGATTAGCCGGTGAGCTTTCGAAAAGAAAAATAATACATTTTAAAAAACCAGAGTATCCTGAGAACGAAAGCGAGAATACCCAGGTAAACTTAGAAATAGAAGCCAATCCGGACGGGACAATAAAAACTGTCAGGGTTGTAAAAACAGGAGGACTATCTTTCGACAATAGTGCGATGGAAGCGGTAAGAGAATGGCGCTTCCAACCTTTAGCTCCTAACGTCAAACAATCAACTCAAACCGGTATAGTAACAATATATTTCGAGATAAAATGATTCTCATCCTCCTATCTCTTTCATTAAATCTTGCCAGGGATCCGCTCGGAAAAGATATCTCAGGAAACAAGTGTTACATTCTATCCGGAAAGTCTCTACACATCGCAGTTCAGGCTACCGAAGAAGATAAACCTTTAGCAGATAAGTGGATTAAATTCATCCCTCATAACGGCAAAATTTCCCATGACTCGGTAAAAACGGATAATGCCGGATTCGCCAGTATCAAGTTTACACCGGAGGAGGGTGGATGGGCAGAAGCAAAAGCAAATGGGGAGTCTCTAGAGATCAAACCTAATGTTGTGCCAAAGCAACAACTCATCAAATTAATACTTTCGTTAATAATCGGAAGCGTCCTCATACTAATGGGACTCGACCACACAAATAAAGGTTTTTCCCGGTTGAGCGGCGAAAAAATAAGGCAGATGCTCTGGAGGATGACAAAAAACCCAATTCTTGCTTATCTTTCGGGAATAATTCTTGCAGTACTCCTTGAATCCAGCACTTTAACAGGATTAATGTTACTTGGGTTCCTTGAATCTTCTCTAATCAAACTTTCCACTGCACTTATTGTGCTTTCGGGTGCAGCGCTCGGTTCCACTTTCACAGTACAGATAATAGCCACTGATATCATCCAGTTCAGCCCTATTATAATTCTAATAGGTTTCATACTCTGGCAAACAAAAACAAAATTAAGTTATATAGGAAGAATCCTCCTGGGGTTCGGATTGATATTTTTCGCTATATGGTTAATACGAGACAGTATCCAACCACTAAGAAATGTCTTCTCTCCCAACATAAATCCTATTTTGCTATTTTTCGCTTCGATTATTCTAACATTCCTCTTCCATTCCAGTGCGGGGGTGCTTGGATTAATGATAGCCTTTGTGGGAGTTCTGGATTTGTCCGCAGTAATACCGGTAATACTGGGAGTAAATATAGGAACATCGTTTTCGATATTGCTTGGTTCCACTCGTTTTTCTTCCTCCAGAGATAAAGCAATGGGAGTGGGATATGTAATTCTTAAAGTATTATTTGTTGTATTGTCTTTTTATCTTCTCTTCCTGCCCAAAAGCTTTACACCAGACTCAAGAAACATTGCCAACTTCCATTCTCTTGTGAACATCTGGGGTTTTATCTTAATCCCCTTTTGTTTTCCCCTTGCGAAATTCTTAAATAAGATATTCGGAGTAGAAAAATCCAAACTTAAACTCGATCCTCTATTTTTATCTTCTTCCACTGTTGCTATATCAAAATCTTATGAGGTCATCCGTGAGTCCATGGGAGTCACAAGAACTATGTTTAATGATACACTTGACGTATTTAAACATAATAATAACGCGTTAAGAAAGATTATCATTTCCAAAGATAACATCGTCGATAAAAACCAGGAAGAATTAATTTCCTACACTTCTAAACTCCTCGGTCAAGAATTATCAGAACGAGAAAGTAACAAATGCGTTACAATACTAAAAATAGCAAACGAGATAGAACATATAGGAGATTTA
>CAZQNI010000333.1:0-2399 GCA_964594255.1 uncultured bacterium
ATTCTAAGAACCTGGCCCTCTCCTTACCGTCTTTGTCCTTGACCCAGACTGCGCCATTAGACAGCGGAAAACTGAATTCATTGCAAATCAATCTTGTAAGCCTCAATGCCCCTTTCTTATCATCTTTATAAGACGGACTATTCTTTATCATATTATATATCCTGTTCTGAATAGTCATTGTCCGGTCAAACCATTTTTTATAATTATCAAGAGCAACCTTAGCCATATCCTTGGCTCTTGTCTTTTCATTCTTGAAACTCTTTAAGTATTTACGGTCAAATTCTTTCCCGTCCATATATCTCTGCTTAGGAAAATCTAAAGCGATAGCAACAGGTACTTTCATTGTTGCTTTCGGCTTCAAGGTAAAGGTAAAGCTGACAGCTGCACCATAATCCTGACTTAAAAGAGGATCTCTCTTCTTGTAAAAACTGCCGTCGTCATTAAGCAATAAATCCTGCTTGAGGAAATTAAGACAAAAATAAGGATTTGTATCGACACTTACACCTTTCGTCTTGGTAGTAGCTATAACCATTCTGTCTTTACATTCCTTACTCGCCATCACAACACCTTTAACGCCGTCAGATTCAAATTCTTCATGCACATGACCTTTTACAGGCGCTGAACATATATAAACTGTATCCTGATCTGTCGGTTTCAATTCTTTTTCTTGAAGATTAACAAGGGAAGGTCTCGGTACAACGAGAGTAATCTCCTTTTCCTCATCACTCGAGTTAATAACCTCATATTCCTCGACACCAAGAGGCATTAAAGCCTGGTCTCTCTTAGCAAATAAAGGAGAGATCAGACGTCTCTTAACACTAACTTCACCGAGTTTATACACCATCTCCAGAGAAGGCGTAGCGATAGAAATCGTAATGTCCTTTTCGGGAATCGGTTTATGATAATAATTCTTCAAAGCCGGTACATCATCGATACCTTCCACCTTCTCAGGATCCCTTCTAGTGAGCATAAAAGTTCCTTCTTGTTCTAAAATTTCTTCTTCCTTTTCCTTTTCCTCTTCCTCTTCCTCTTCTTCTCCCACAATACGGATAAACGGAGCAGAAGCAAATTGAATCGCGTTTGAATTCATAAGAATCAATCTACCCGCATTATTAAGCCTGTTGTACAGTCCATCGGGAGATATGCCCACAGAACAAGTAGGAGCACCCTGAATAGCGATGGTATGAGGAAAAAGGAGAGTCTTTGACATTCCCTGAAAATGAACTGACATACAGTTCTCGTCATAAATCTTCGATATCTGTGCTCCTTTAATCGTAAAAATGTCGCTTATTTCTATACTAGAAGATTTTGGCATATAATTCCCTCCTTAACAGTATGACAAATCCAAAGGATTTTTTGACTTCTTTTTCGCTTTCAGTTTTTTCTCAGGAGTGGATTTTTGCTTTCCCAGTTTAACAGGTACTTTAGTAGCAGCGCGAGGTTTAAACTTACCAAAAAGTAAATCTGCAGAAGACCTTATAGAATCAGGCGTAGCGCTAAAGTGACAAATAACCGCATCGGCTACGTCGGTCGTTCCTTCAACATATGGATTATTCGTCACAACAATAACCTTATGTCCTGCTTTCTTAAGTTTCTTAGCGAGCAGCTGATTGTTACCGGATTTTACTATTCGAGCAAAATAGTTAGTCATAACAATAAGATCCGCCTTTTTGGCAAGTTCCATACACTCTTTAATCTCTTCCTCAAATGCGGAGAATTCTGTATCCACAAGAATTAAATTTTCGGAATGATCTACCATTCTTTCGCAGAACATATGCATATGCATATAGGGATCTTTTCCGCAGAATTCATAAGGAATGCGCTGTTCTATTACAAGTATCTTCTGTTTCTTATTTAGCGGGAGTAATTTTTTATCATCCCTCATTATGATTTGCGCTTTTTTCGCTACATCCCAGGAAAAATCTATAACTTTCTTATCGGTTGTGATTTTGTAAGTTTTCTCAGGGCTAATTGCAGGAGCCTTTTTATACAAATCCTGGTCATATTTCATTTGCAGAAGACGAGTAACCGCTTCATCGAGTCTTTCTTCGGATAACTCGCCTTTTTCAACGGCTCGTTTAATTCCAAAGAAAGTCTGAGACCTGGACTCATCATCGGCTTTCAAAAGAATCGTATCGACTCCTGCCTTTATTGCCATTACACAAGCAAGAGGAAGAGGCCATTTTTTAAGAATAGCAGCCATACCAATAGCATCAGAAACAATGACTCCTTGGAACCCCAATTCTTCCCGCAGGAGTCCGGTAAGTATTCTTTCCGACAAAGTAGTCGGATATTTACTGTCATAAGCCGGATAAATAGAATGTCCCGTCATAATAGCTTTTACTCCCGCGTCGATAGCGGCTTTAAAAGGAACCAGATCGACTTCATGCATTCTCTTC
>CAZQNI010000334.1:0-2387 GCA_964594255.1 uncultured bacterium
TTTTTTCCGGTATCATGAATTTCAAAATATGTGATTCGCACTGTCATCTTCAGGACAGGAGATTCAGAGGCGAAGTAGAAAAAGTTATCCGTGACGCAAAAGAGTCCGGTGTGGAAAAGATACTGGTTCCCGGGTGGGATCTACGCTCAAGTAAAGAAGCGGTAGCTATTTCGGAAAAGTTTGATAATGTTTATGCTGCCTGTGGGGTTCATCCTCATGACGCGAAGTTTTACAACAACAGTATTGAGAGAGAAATAATAAAGCTGTCCAGAAGTAAGGATGTGGTAAGCATAGGCGAAATAGGTCTTGATTATTATCGGGACCTCTCTCCGAGAAATGTACAAAAAGATGTGTTCAAAAGACAGCTCAAGATAGCAGAAGAGAATAACCTTCCTGTAATTATACATACCAGGGATTCAATTGAAGATACGATAGAAATAGTTTCAAACTTTAACTGTAAGGGTGTTTTTCACGCTTTTGATTATGCTAAGAGTTTTGCCATGAAAATTATAGAAATGGGTTTTTTTATAGGGGTTGGTGGAGTCGTTACATACCTTAACAGTAAGATATTTTCTTCTATAAAAGAAATTCCGCTTGCTTCCGTTTTAGTTGAGACTGATGCCCCATATTTAACGCCTCATCCACAGAGGGGAAAGAGAAATGAGCCTGCATATACGACTTATGTGGTTAAAAAAATAGCAGAGTTAAAGGCAAAAACCTTTGCAGAAGTAGCGGAGAAAACGTACAACAATACAAAAAAATTATTCAATATATAGACACTAGGGAATAGCAAGCAGTAAGCAGTTAAAAAAAATTTGTGTTATTCGTGTGATTCGCTGTTGAACCAAGCTATTTGCCTTTCGCTTTTAGCCTTTGGCTAAAAAGACAAAAAAATAAACTTTGTGTACTTTGTGGTTCAATTTCGTTTTTTCCTTTGCGGTCTTTGCGTCTCTGCGGTTTGCTTTTAAAAAAAGCCTTGACAAATGCGAAAAAAGCCATATTATCTTTGTATAGCAAAGGACTTTGAAAGGAGGTTTAAAATGATGGATAAAAAAGAAGCAGAAAAAAGTTTTAAAGAGATAAAAAGACATCTGAGAGAAACAGAAGAAGAGTTAAGGAAGATGGGGAAATGCGCTGTAGATATTCATTTTCTATGGGGAGTTCTTGCGCTTGTAGGTATTGTTTTGACTAATTTTTTTCGTAATCAGGAGTTGTATAATTTTATTTGGCTTAGCTGGATTTGTATTATAGGCGTTTGTGCGTTTTTCGCTTACAGGATTGCGAAAAAAATTGCCATGATGACCGGCATAACGTCTTTTGCGGCTAAGCTGACAGGTATGGTCTGGGTTGGAATTACTATAAGTATTATCTTGGCGATGTTTATTGTGTGGTTTTCCGGATATACTCATTATTTGGAGAGTTTTATTGCTTTGCTTATAGGTGTTGGGTTTTTTGTGGAGGCTTTCGTTTCGTGGAGAGAGTTTATTATTGCGGCTGTCCTTTGCTGGATAAGTGCTATTATTGATGGTTTATTTCCGGATGTTAGTATTTTAGTTTTTTCATTTTTTATTTTCGTAACTATGATTATTCCGGAAATTATCATTAAAATCAGCCCAAGAGAGTTTTAAATGGAAGGTTTTAATCCTGCGGAAGTAAATAAATTGATCCATGCGCCTATAAGGCTTGGAATTATGACTATTTTGAATTCGGTCACTAAAGTAAATTTTATTTATTTGAGAAAAAAGCTTGACGTTACAGATGGAAATCTCAGCAGTCACATGGAGAAATTAGAGGAAGCCGGTTATGTGAGCGTAAAAAAAACGTTCTTAGATAAAAAACCGAATACAATTTATAGAATAACCGAAAAAGGGAAAAAGGCTTTCAGGGGTTATCTGGAACATTTGGAAAAGATACTTAAAGGAAGCGAAGATTAAAATAAGTAAGTTCTGTATTATCTTTTTCTTACCTTTAATACTAAGGGGTGGTACAATTATTGAAGGAAGGGTGGCGAGTGAGGCAGGAGTGGTTCTGGAAGGGGCAAATGTGTTTTTGGAAGGAACGCTCGATGGTGCCTCCTCGGATAAGGATGGTAATTTCAGGTTTGTAACAGAGGAAACCGGAGAGTATAATCTGCAGGTAAGAATGATTGGGTATGGGGAATTCAGAAAAGAGGTTTTTCTTGAAGGTAAAACCATAAGGATAGAAGCAAGCTTAAAAGAAGAAACTCTTAAAGGCAAAGGTATAATTGTTAGAGCTTCTTCTTTTTCAACTGGTGAGGAAAGCGGTGTTACTCTAACACCGCTAGAGGTAGTTATGACTCCCGGAGCGGCGGCTGATATTTGCTGGGCTATTAAATCTTTTCCCGGAGTTCAGCAGGTGGAAGAAGG
>CAZQNI010000335.1:0-2386 GCA_964594255.1 uncultured bacterium
TGAGTATATTGCGCATACCGGACGTAAACCTTCTGCGGCAAGCGCGCCGGCAAATGTAACCGCATGTTGTTCTGCTATACCGACATCAAAAAATCTTTCGGGAAATTTCTCTTTGAAAGCTGCTAACCCGGCACCTTCTGTCATAGCTGCCGTTATTGCGATTATATCCTTATTCTTTTCTGCTTCATTTAAAATCGCTTCTCCGAAGACTTCTGAGTATTTCTTCGGACCTTTCTTTTTTATGACTTTCCCGGTTTTACATTCAAAGGGTCCCACCCCATGGAAAAGAACCGGATTTTTGCACGCAGGCTCATATCCCTTACCTTTTTCCGTAATAATATGCAGGAGTTTGGCTTTCTTTATTTTTTTTACTTTTGACAGGATCATAAGTAATTCATCTATATTATGTCCGTCAATTGGCCCGTAATAAGAAAGACCCAACTCTTCAAATATAATATTGGGTACAATGAGGTTTTTTAGCCCAATAGATAATTTTTCTGCGGCCCGCGTTGCTTTTTTATTTAATCCGACGGGCAACTTCTCAAGAAGGCTCCAGGTATCTTCCATAATAAGATTGTAAATTTCGGCTGATTGAAGTCGAGTTAGATATTCCCTGAATCCGCCCACATTCTTTGCTATGGACATCTCATTATCATTCAGAATGACCAGCATATCTTTTTTTAGATAACCTATCTGATTTAAACCCTCTAAAGCCGCTCCCCCTGTTAAAGCACCGTCTCCTATAACAGCCACAACTTCATTATCTTCACCTTTTTTATCCCTGGCAATTGCAAAACCAAGGGCGGCTGAGAGAGAAGTGCTTGCATGTCCCGTTCCAAAAGCATCATAAATCGACTCATTTCTTTTTAAAAAACCGCTTAAACCTCCGAATTTACGCAGAGTTTCAAACCCTTCTCTTCTACCTGTTAATAATTTGTAGCCGTAAGTTTGATGCGAAACGTCCCAGATTATTTTATCACTCGGAGGATTGAATACCCGGAGTAGAGCTATTGTTAGCTCTACTACTCCAAGATTCGGTGCAAGATGTCCTCCGTTTCTTGAGACAACATCAATTATTTTATTCCTCATCTCAGTTGCAAGAGCTTTAAGTTCCTTTACGGATAAACCTTTCAAATCTTCGGGAGAATTAATCTTCTCAAGAAACATTTAAACACCTATAAAAATGCCAGAGCAAAAAACACTCCAAAGATCACCCCTACTACTACTTCCAGGGGAGTATGACCAATTTTTCCTGGGAGATTAGATGGAGCCAATCCTTTTTGTGGGTTTATTTCTGCCAACTTTTTTATCAACTCCGAATGTCGACTTATGACTCCTCGTACCACAAATGCTTCCCCCATTATGAATATTGAAAGAAATAAGGAAATTATAAACAGAGGCGATTCTATTCCGTAATATATTGCTATTAAAGTGGTCAAAGTTATGGTCGCCGATGAATGTGCGCTTGGCAAACCTCCTAATTCTAAAAGATTGTTCAACGTAAATTTAAAACGCTTCCTCATTATCCAGTGATTAAAGATTTTTATTAATTGGCACGCCAAACCACTCAGGTAAGGTAGAAAAAAAAGATGCCATAGATTTGAGGTCATTTTAATTTCTCCGTCCGAGTAAGAAGTTTAATAAATCTTCAAATATTTTATTATCGACGCTTAAAACACTTAATTGCTTTAATGCGAGCATACTGTACTTTCTCGCTATCTTTCTTGAGAAATCAATTCCGTAAACTGAGGGGTAAGTCAGTTTATTTTTATCTTTCTTCACTTCTTTACCCATTTCTTCCTTTTTGCCTTCAACATCCAGAATATCATCCTGTATTTGAAAAGCCATACCAATTAAAAGTCCTCCTTTTCTTGAAGCTAAAATTTTATTCTCCGTTGCTTCTGCCAGAACCGCTCCAATTTCACAGGCTGCAGAAAAGAAAGAAGCTGTTTTATGAGAATGTATATATCTAAGAAGTTTTGGGTCTTTTTTATTTGAATCAGATACTACATCCTCAATCTGACCACCTATAATTCCTTTATTACCAATGGCTTTTGTGAGAACCTGCAAAGTTTTTTCTTTTAAATCTGCTCTGATATCACTATGAGAGATTATATAAAAAGCATGTGAGAAAAGAGCATCACCTGCTAATATCGCAATATCTTCCCCGAACTTTTTGTGAGAACTTAAAATCCCTCTTCTATAATCATCATTATCCATCGCAGGCAGATCATCATGAATTAGAGAGTAAGAATGAATAAACTCAATAGCTGAAGAGAAAGGCATGATTTCATCAAATTTATTTCCTCCCGAGAGAGAATAAGTAGTGATCATAAGAATGGCTCGAATCCTCTTACCTCCGGCAAGAACCGAGTACCTCATAGCT
>CAZQNI010000336.1:0-2385 GCA_964594255.1 uncultured bacterium
GTTTCCAGGCGATCATGTATAAATCGAGCAATAAAACCAAAAGCGAAGACAAACAAAGGCGGTATCATTAAAAAAGCCCCACCTATCAAAGTTTTCCTAAACAATTCTTTATCTTTGAATATTACAGAAAAATCCCTTTGAATATTCAATTCTATTCCTCCAGATATATTCCATATTCCATAGCATCAGAAAGTGCTGTCCAGCTTGCTTCTATTATATTTGTGGAAGCCCCAACAGTACTCCAGTATGTGTTGTTAAGCTGCATATCTATCATAACCCTGGTAATAGCCCCTGTACCTTTACTGCTATTAATAATATGAACTTTATAATCCGCAAGATGGAAATTTTCAATATTAGGATGCCCTTCTCTGAGAGCTTTAGTTAACGCAATATATAAAGCATCAACAGGGCCATCGCCCTCGGCTGCCACATGAAAAATTTCATCTCCAACCAGTACTTTTACCGTAGCTTCGGCAAAGATACCTCTTTTCTCCCGGTGTTCAACTACAACCGTGAAATCCAACATCTTAAAAGGAGGTTTATAATCTTTCTTGCAGCGTAGTAACAGTAATTCAACCGAAGCTTCTGCTGCTTCAAAGCTGTACCCATCATGCTCTAAGGTTTTTATCTTTTCTAAAACCTCCTTGATATTATTAATTTTACCAGTCATCCTCATTTTTTCGAGTTTGATGTGGAGATTTGACTTGCCGGCAAGCTCAGAGATCAAAACCCTTGATTCATTACCCACTAACTGTGGATTAATATGCTGGTAAGTAAGAGGATTTCTTAACATAGCAGATACATGAATTCCTCCCTTATGAGCGAATGCGCTACGTCCAATATAGGGAGAGCGATACGGAGGAGGTTGATTCGCTATAAAAGCTACCGCATTTGCAACACGAGTCAAATGAACCAAATTTTCAGGTGGCAAAACCTGTATCCCCATCTTCAACTGAAGGTTCGGGATTAGGGCACTAAGGTCAGCATTACCACAGCGTTCGCCATATCCATTTGTAGTACCCTGTACGTGGGTTGCGCCGGCTTGAACTGCCGCAAGAGTATTTCCCATAGCAGTCCCTGAATCGTTATGAGTATGAATACCAATTACCGCATCAGGAAACTTAGATTTAACTTTCTCTGTTATACTTTTAACTTCATGCGGAAGGGTGCCACCGTTTGTATCGCAAAGAACCAGGGCATCTGCCCCACCATCTGCAGCTGCGCTTAGGGCTTTCATTGCATATTCACTATTATCTTTATATCCATCAAAAAAGTGTTCTGCATCAAATATCACTTCACGGTGGTTGGATTTCAGATATTGTACGCTTTTTTCAATCATTTGAAGATTTGTTTCTAATTTTGCGCGCAGAGCGTCTTTAACATGAAGAGTCCATGTTTTCCCGAAAATTGTTACAACGGGAGCCTCAGAGTCCAAAAGGGCTTTAATATTTTTATCTTTTGCAGGATCTGTATCCTTATGGCAGGTGCTTCCAAAGGCAGCTATGCGAGCGTTTTTTAACTTTAATTCTTTAACTTTTTTAAAGTATTCCACATCCTTTGGATTGGACCCGGGCCAACCCCCTTCAATATAATCGATTCCCAGCTCATCAAGTAGTTTGGTTATCTTTAATTTATCGGTTACGGAAAGAGAAACGCCTTCTGCTTGTGTCCCTTCACGTAGCGTTGCATCGTACAGTTTTACCTTTTTGAAAGACTGTTCACCATCTTTCTTTAATTTCTTCCCGGATTTCTTCATTGTATCCTCCAAAAAATTTAAAAAAAACCAATAAAACCTAATATTTAGACTACTTTATCGTCTATCCAGTCCATCATACTTCTTAGCTCTCTGCCAATAACCTCAAGAGGATGATTTTTATCTCTTTCTTCAAACTTTTTCAAATTCGGCTTTCCAATAGCAGATTCCGCAAGCCATTCCTTTGCAAAAGACCCGTCTTTCACTTCGGATAGTATCTTCTTCATTTCTTTCTTCGTTTCCTCGGATATAATGCGCTCGCCTCTGGTAAAATCCCCATATTCTGCTGTATTGCTGACGGAATAACGCATGTAGCTCAAACCACCCTGGTAAAAAAGGTCCACGATCAATTTAAGTTCATGCATACATTCAAAATAAGCAATTTCCGGCTGATATCCTGCCTCAATCAATACTTCAAAACCTTTTTTTACAAGAGCGGAAACACCACCACAAAGAACAACCTGTTCTCCGAACAAATCTGTTTCTGTTTCTTCAGGAAAAGTAGTTTTTATCGCTCCGCCCTTTGTTCCTCCAATTCCCTTTGAATAAGCAAGCGCAAGCTGGAATGCATTGCCGCTTGCATCGTTCTCCACTGCCACAAGATTAGGCACTCCCCCACCTTTTTCATATTC
>CAZQNI010000337.1:0-2373 GCA_964594255.1 uncultured bacterium
GACTTGAAAGATATAATAAGCCAAGAGGTTTCATCCAAAAATCATAAACGGCAAAATCATATATGGGCGGATTTATAAGCAGAACCCTCATAGTTATAGTATTGCCAATTGACTTTTTGTTTTTTTGCGAAAAAAATATCTCATTTGATTTTGTTTTCCTTAGAAATTAAATATTAAAAATTAAAAAGCAAAATGACATATAAAAATGCAAAATTATCCCTTCCCCTAACCGTAAAAACTAAAAAAATTTTTTGTTATTCGTTTGATTTGTTGTTTCTTTGTTTTTTTATCCATTTTTGAATTTTGATTTGTAATTTTAAATTTTGATATTTGATTTTTACATTTCAGTAGCCTTGCTACGCTATGAATAAGAACCGAATTTTATTAGAGTGATATTATTACTTATTTTCCTGTAAGAGGTTATTCTTTCCAGTCATTCAGCCTTCCGTTCTTGAAAAGCAGGTATTTGTAACTATAACCCTGTGAGTCGACACCGTACAACCACTTTTCGGTAGTTCCCCAGGAACCTTCTTTTTGGTCAATTTGGTCCGGTCTTCCCCAGCTGAATATAGCCTGCTCGGTAGTCATCCCTTTAAAAATTTCGCCATTTATAATTTTATCTATTACCACATCAGGATAGAAGTAATATTCCTTTAAGTATCTACGCTTTGCCTGTTCCGATAATTGAGAATATCGTGAAGCGCCATACCTCTCAGGTACACGCATACCCTGTTGCCTGACATTGCCTGATTCACACGAAACCAATAAAACGGCCAAACACAAGATAAATATCTTATTAATTAACCCCATAAAGCTCCTCATTTTCAGTTAAGGTATAGAGGTATCAAGCATTTGTCAAGGGCGAGTCAGATTCTTCGCATCGGTGTTGAATAGGTAAATAGCAAAATAGTGAAATAGTCCCATTTCCTAATTTCCCCATTTTTCGATTTTTCTAAACCCGGTCTGCCGTCCTCGGTCTTCGGTCTTTGTTGTAACAGTCTAACGCACCAACCGACCAACAGACCAACTTTTTTCCGTGGTTTTTGTGTACTTTGTGGTTTAATCGGTTTTTATATACCGAGTTCTTTTTTGAAATAATCGAGGACTTTTTTTAAGCCTTTTTCTCTCGAAACTTTTGGTTCCCAGTCAAGAAGTTCTTTTGCTTTACTTATATCGGGTCTACGGACTTTTGGATCGTTAATTGGTAAAGGTTTAAAAACAATTTCGCTTTTGCTTTTAGTCAAAGTCAATATTTCTTTCGCAAAATCAAGGATACTGATTTCGTTCGGATTCCCTATATTGACAGGATAATTGATATTAGACATAAGTAATTTGTAAATTCCATCTATTAAATCATCCACATAACAAAACGAACGGGTTTGAGAACCATCCCCAAAAACGGTTATAGGCTCATTTTTTAACGCCTGACACATAAAAGCGGGGAGAGCCCTTCCGTCCTTGATTCTCATTCTGGGACCATAAGTATTGAATATTCGCACGATTTTGACATCGATTTTATGTACGTTATGATAAGCGGTTGTTATTGCTTCCGCATAACGCTTGGCTTCATCATATACGCTTCTCGGACCAACAGGATTTACGTGTCCCCAGTATTCTTCGTTTTGAGGATTTACTTCCGGATCGCCGTACACTTCGGATGTAGATGCCAATAAGAAGATGGCTTTTTTATCTTTTGCCAGACCGAGAGAATTATATGTTCCTAAAGCTCCTACTTTTAATGTGTGGATTGGGTGTTTATGATAGTCGACCGGACTTGCCGGGCTCGCAAAGTGCATAACGTAATCCAGGCTGCCTTTAACGTCCATGTAAGTTGTAACGTCATGTTTTTTAAAAGTAAAATTAGGTTTTCCTAAAAGGTGTTCGATGTTCTCCATTCTTCCAGTTAGAAAATTATCCATGCAGATAACACTGTATCCTTCTTCCAATAATTTTTCGCAAAGATGTGAGCCTAAGAATCCTGCTCCCCCTGTAACTAAAACTTTTTTTGAATTTTTATCTTTATCTTGTTTCAACATGGCTTTATTTTATCAATTTACAGGAAAGAAGTCAAGGGGGACACTTCGAAGAGAAGCAACGAGGTACGACCGATGACAGCAGACGGATGACTGATAATAAAAATTAGAATTTTTCAAAAAATGAAGATTTCCTGTTGACTAAAATGAATTTTTGAGTATAATTATATCAGTATTTAGGAAGAGGGGCTATACTTAAATTAAGGTTTCTATTAGTAAAAGATCCCTTTAAGTATCCCCCATATAATTGGTAGTTTTTTGACAGCTTGTATTAGTTTGGTTGAATAGTTAGTAACTTAAAGTAGGAGGTTTAGTAAAATGCCAGAAGGTAAAGTAAAAT
>CAZQNI010000338.1:0-2334 GCA_964594255.1 uncultured bacterium
GGAAACGGATGTAAACGTTTTGATTACGGGAGAAACGGGAACGGGTAAAGAACTCATCGCAAGAACGATACACAAATTGAGCAAAAGAAACAACAGACCTTTCATAACAGTGGACTGCAGTTCACTTACCGAAACACTTCTTCAAAGCGAATTATTCGGACACAAAAAAGGGTCTTTTACCGGAGCAATAAAAGATAAAAAAGGTATGTGCGAGGAGGCAAACGGAGGAACTCTTTTCCTGGATGAAATAGGGGACGCTCCCGCGTCTATACAGGCAGGTTTATTGCGGGTAACCGACAGAGGAGAAATCAGAAGGGTCGGAGAAACTGAAAGCAAAAAGGTGGATGTCCGCATAATATCCGCGACAAACAGAGATATAGAACAAGCCGCGATGCTAAGAGAATTCAGGGAAGACCTTTTATTCCGGTTAAACCAGATAAACATAGTAATACCGCCTCTGCGGGAGCGAAAAATCGATATATCCCTTCTTCTTAAACACTACCTCAAAATTTTCTCGGAAAATAAAGAAAAAAAGGTACAGGGATTTGACGAAAACGCCATGAGAATTTTAAGAAACTATCCCTTCCCCGGCAATATACGAGAGCTTAAAAATATCGTTGAAATTTCTCTCATTAAATGCAAAGGAGACCACATAAACCAAAAAGACCTGCCCGAAGAAATAAGAAAAGAGAAAAAGGCGGAAACGCCGAGCTGGGATAAAATAAAAACAAAATGGAAAAAAGAAACCATAATAGAAGCTCTGCAGGATAACGAAGGAAACGTAAACGAAGCGGCAAAAAACCTCGAAATTTCCCGGAGACACTTATACCGGCTCATTAAAGAACATGATATAAAAAGGTGAAAAAAGAAAAAAAATAACCACAGAGGACACAGAGAAATTAAATTGTGATTAAAAAAAGAAAAACACACGGAGAACACAGAGAAAAAAGGGAATACAAAGATCTGCGTTGCAATATTTGTTCCTTGTTCTGTGGTAAAAATTATGGAATGAAGTTGTGTAGGCTCTGTGATCTTTGTGTTTTTATTGGGACGGAGGGCTGTGGTTAGATAAAAGAAAAAACCTCTGCGCTCTCTGTGGTAAAATTTTTCGGCGCGGGGTTATGGGGGCTTTAAAGTTCTTTGAAAAACGAATATATTACCCATAAAAAATACTTACCAAAAAAATAAACTTGATTATAATATAAATTACACATTACAAAAGAAAAAAAAGATTAATCACAGAAAACAGAGAGACTTTAAACTGTGATAAGAAAAAAAGAAAAACACACTGAGGGCACGGAGAGAAAAAACAAAATTTGAATTAAAAACGAAATTTATTTCCATACGATAGAAAAAAAGACTTTAAACACATAACTCATAATCGGCAAAGGCAGAATATGCCTTACCGAGCATAAATCCGCGGCAAATTAAATAGATTCTTAGAATTGACTAATTATTAAAGACAAAAGATAAATCTCCCGTAAATCCCGTTCTTACCATACTAACCGACCCACAGAACAATAGTTTAAAATCCGTGTTCTGTTCTCTTTATAACTTTACGTTTTCATACCCTTTTGTGACATTTTTGTCCCCCCTGTGACATCTTCGTCACAAGAATAATCTGGAAGTTACAAGACTTTTGAAAAAATAGGTGAATTCTATATGACATAAATGTCACAAACTCCAAACCCCTATACAGTCAAGTGATTATATGTCAGCCACTTAAGTTCTGGAACGATTATTGTATTTAATAATAACAATTAAAGGAGGTGTTTTATGGTTGCTTTAAATATATTATTAATATTATTAGGATTTGTAAACTCATTGAACAAAAAACCAAAGAATGTTGATGTCACCCAGCTGAATATTGGAGAAGTTGTTTTAAGTGACGATCGCTTACCAGGACCATGTTGAAAAGCTTGAAAAATATATGAACAATTCAAACAATAAAGGAGGAACAATGAACACTCAGACAACCAAGAGAACTAAGAGGCTCATCAAGATCGTAACGGTGGACGGCTCGAAGTTCGAAGGTGAGGTAACCGGAAGAAACGACAGGGGATTGTTTCTGAAAGTGGATACGCCAATGGCAAACAACAGATCGGTTTTCGTTTCCCATAAGGCGATTTCTCATCTTGAGATCGAAGGCTGGAAGTAAATAAATAAACCATTAAAAGGTTAAAAGAGAGCGTGGTCAACCACTGCGCTCCGCCTTTTAATTTATTTACATTATAATATTATGATAGATTTAAAAAAAGATATCTCAATAGTCCTGGATTTTATCCCTATACCTGTTGTAGGATGGGATAAAAATTTTAAAATTGTTTACTGGAA
>CAZQNI010000339.1:0-2333 GCA_964594255.1 uncultured bacterium
ACACCTAAGACCTAACACCTGAAAGTCGCCTTTTTCTTGTTTTCGAGATTTTCGATAGGGAAAGCTTTGAAGTAAAAATTGCTCAGTTTAGGTTATAATCAAAAAGTTCTGAACCCATTTCAGATCCAGTAAAAACGCCATGCCTTTCTTCTCTTATAATCCCAACACCAGGAGCGTAATCAAATACTTCATTAAATGTAGAGGAAATCTTTATACAATTTTCAAAAATGCCTGCCTGAACATATATAGTTTTATTTATTTCCACAATTTCAAAAGTATCCCTCTGTTCTATTGTTCCACTACACCATTTATTCCCTACTTCGATTGGTTCTTTAAGAAAAACCCAATAATCAGTCGTATCGGAAGGATAGCCATAGTAACCCCTCAGTTCGCTCTCGTAATAAATAAGCCAGTTAAAATAAGCATAATACAAATCAACTTTATATATTTTTTTGTCATTCCAAGTATCATCTTCTGTGATTCTCATTTTAACTATAGTTGTATCTT
Source organism: uncultured bacterium (assembly GCA_964594255.1). GTDB lineage: Bacteria > Hydrothermota > UBA3072 > UBA3072 > UBA3072 > JAFGHJ01. The sequence goes on from CAZQNI010000339.1 coordinate 508, forward strand.
GAAGCCAAGCAGCAGTATTGTAGTCCCACCAATTTCCAACTGCCAAAGGCATATAGTTTTCAATAGTCATCTCTCCGTTAGCCGGTCCGGTTGTTTCGTCTGAACTGCAACCAACACAAATGAATAATGCCAAAACTGGAATTAACAGTAATTTTTTGAAATATCTCATAACTCCTCCCTTGTATATTATAATTATACGAAAAGAACTCAAAATGTCAAATGCTTATTTCTTTTAGTTGAGAGAGTTTATATACACGAGGGGACAGTTAAAGCTGAGCCTTTTATTGGTATTCCTCTAGTTAAGTAGAGCCTGGCGGATTTATTTAATACATATAAAATTTTTAAACCCTTGACATTTGTATTTTTATTACTTATTTAAAAATGGAGAAAGGTATTTTTTTATGAAGAATATAATTGTCAAGAAAATTTTTACTTCTTGGGTCTTAACAATAATTTTGATTGTAACAATCCTGTCTGTTGGTTTCTGGGGTGGACTACTTATAGGTATTTATCTGAAAACTGGAAGCTCTTTGAATGTCTTGAGTTCTTTTTCTACACCTATTGTTGCTTTTGCCACTATCATATATGTTATTTTAACTTATTGTTTATTAAGGAATAATAATGAATTGCTAAAGTTACAAAATAATCCAAGAGTTTTTGTTGGCTACGAGACAGATGAAACAGATAAATCTCTAGCATTTTTATTTGTAGAGAATTTAGGTATGGGACCAGCATTAGATATAAGATTGAGTGTTAATCCTGATATGAGTTGTTACGACGCAAAGCATAATAGGATGTCGGAACATCCTTTTTTAAGAAATGGAGTGGCGTATTTGTCTCCTGTTAAAAAAGTACGTACTTTTTTAACAGGTTTAAGAAAAATGAAAAAAGAAGAATTCCAAAAGAAACCGATCATAAAAGCAGTCTTTAAAAATCTTGAGGGAGAGAAGATTGTAAGAGAGTACGTGATTGATTTCTCTTATATGTCGGATCAATTTGTTTAAAAAAGATTTTTTTCATAAAGAGGTGAATTTATTATGAAATGTGCAATATACACACGAGTCTCAACAGACAATCAAGCGGAGAAAGAATATAACTCCTGCGAGGCTCAGGAAGAACGGATAAAAGCCTACATCAAAAGTCAGGAAGAACTTTAGCTCTTAATCAGAGCAGTTAATTAGTTAAATCGTTAAGTAGTCAAATAGTAAAAAAACTACAATTACTACATGTTCTACATGTGAATATTCTGGGATGGGTTGAGTTTTAAACAATAACAAATCATGTGAAAATCTGTGTGAATCTGTGGCTAATTAAAGAATGGCTGCCCTTGATGTACAATCTTCGAACTCTCCGCCTGACCTTCAAAAATTCAATTTTCAAAACCACCTAAAAAAACGACTCCATCCCCCAACAACCCAACCCCACAATACACCCCGCCCGCACGGCTTGCCGCCCGCAAAGCGGGCTGCCTTTGGCTTGCAACAGCAAGCGCAAGCCGTCTTGACCTACCCCAGCAGTCACAGCCGGTCGGCTTCAGCCCTTCGGGTCTTCCGCAACGCCTCTTGCCTGCCCCGTTAGAAAGTTTACTTTTCTATGGGGTGTGCCTGCCATTATTAAAAAAATTAAAAGAAACAAAAAAATCGCCCAGAGATATTTGATTAAATTGAATTAAAAATGAGGCTAAGTAAAGAAAAATTAAAGCATACCGTAATTCTTCTATTGACAGAGACTGGATTCTCCTTATAATTCTAATATGCAAGTTAAGGGAATGTATAAACAATACGTTGATGTATATGAAGTTACCCAGAGACGTTAAAATCAGTTTA
>CAZQNI010000340.1:0-2325 GCA_964594255.1 uncultured bacterium
CTTTTGCAGAAAAGCGATTTTTTTTAACTTCCTTGTGTTTTGCGGCAGTTTTAGGAGCTTTTCTGACAAGTTATACGCGCGCAAGAGCAGACTCTCTAGGGATTGATATTAAGGAAGGGTTTATTACACGTGTTGAGAGGATTATTATTATAATTATTGGTTTAGTTATTTTGCCGGAACACATGATTTACATTATGGCTATTTTGGCAATAGGAACTAATTTAACAGCTATTCAAAGGATATTAATTGCATACAAACGACTGGAAAACGGAGGTAATTAATGGATAATAAGGTAAGAGTTGCAATAGTTGGTGTGGGTAACTGTGCTTCTTCGCTGGTTCAGGGGGTGCATTTTTACCGTAACGCGGACCCAAAGAAATCTATACCTGGATTAATGCATGTTGATTTAGGTGGTTATCATATTAAGGATATTGAGTTTGTAGCCGCTTTTGATATTAATAGAACTAAGGTTGGGAAGGATATATCTAAGGCAATTTTTGCTCATCCCAACAATACTTATAAATTTTGCGACGTTCCGGAGCTTGGAGTGAAAGTGCAAAGAGGTATGACACATGATGGTATTGGTAAATATCTTGTCGATATTATTAAGAAAGCTCCCGGTTCAACAGTTGATATTGTAAAGGTACTGAAGGATGCTAAAGCCGATATGATGATAAGTTATTTGCCAGTGGGCAGTGAGGAAGCGACAAAGTGGTACGTAGAACAGGCCCTTCAAGCTGAAGTTGGTTTTATAAACGCAATACCTGTTTTTATAGCTTCTTCAAAATATTGGTCGGACAGGTTTAAAGAGAAAGGACTTCCGATAATAGGGGATGATATTAAGTCCCAGGTAGGAGCAACAATTACTCATAGAGTATTGGCTCAACTTTTTCTTGACCGCGGAGTTAGATTAAAACGTACCTTTCAATTAAATGTTGGCGGAAATACTGATTTTCTTAATATGTTGGAAAGAGAACGTCTTGCCTCTAAAGGAAAATCTAAAACTCAGGCAGTTACTTCTCTTTTGCCCTTCGATATTGGAAAAGAGAATATTCACATAGGTCCTTCGGATTATATTGAATGGTTGACGGATAGAAAATGGGCGTATATGAGAATGGAAGGGCAAACTTTTGGTGATGTGCCTTTAAATGTTGAGGTGAAGCTCGAGGTATGGGATTCACCTAATTCGGCAGGCGTAATAATTGACGCAATCAGACTAATGAAGTTAGCGTTAGATAATAATCTTTCAGGAACTTTGATAGAGCCTTCTTCTTATCTCATGAAATCTCCACCTGAACAGTTTCCTGACTCCGTTGCAAAGGAGAAAACAGAGGAATTTATTAAAAAGTATAGAAAAAACAAAAAAACAAGAAATAGGAAAGGTCTAAAATAACATCATACAAAAATGATAAAAAAAAACACGGTCTTTTTATAACTTTCGAGGGTGTTGAGGGTTCCGGTAAGACGGTTCAATGCGAATTGCTTTACAAATATTTACTATCAAAAAAATGTGATGTTTTAATAACCAAAGAACCTGGCGGCACTATGGTTGGGGAGAAGATACGGGATATTCTACTTGAAAGTAACGAGGACATAGATGCATATACAGAACTTCTTTTATATCTTGCAGATAGAGCAGAGCATTTAGCTAAGGTTGTTAATCCGAATCTTGAAAAAGATAAGATCGTTATTTCGGATCGGCATTTTGATTCAACGATTGCATATCAAATGGCGGGAAGGGGAATAAAAGAAGAAGAGATGAATTTGCTTAAAAACCTTAAATTATTTAGTAACAGGGAACCGGATATTACCTTCTTGCTTGATGTTGATCCTGAAATAGTTAGAAATAGAATTAAAAATCCCGATAGGATTGAAAGAGAAAATATTGATTTTCATCGAAGGGTCCGGAAAGCATATCTTGATTTAGCTAAAAAGCATAGGGATAGAGTTATTGTGATCGATTCACGGAAAACTATAGAAGAGATTCACGGAAAGATAAAAAAAGAAATTTCGTTTTTGTTAGATAGAGGAGGGGTTTAATGAGTTTAAAAAAGAAATATAGTTTTTTATTTTTTTTCGTTTTACTCGCTTTTGGGAGTTTTGTTTACTCGTCGTTGAGTGTTATTACTGCTTTAAAGTCTGTTGACAAAACTTTAAGAATTATAAATGACAACTATGTGAATGAAGTGAATATAACTGAGTTATTGGATTATGCAATCGAGGCTATAACGGATAGTCTCGATGTTCACACAACGTACTTAAGAGAGCGGGATTATGAAGATTTGATGGTTCATACCGAAGGTGAATTCGGAGGGTTGGGTATAC
>CAZQNI010000341.1:0-2315 GCA_964594255.1 uncultured bacterium
TCCGCATCACAGGCAGCTCCTCTATCCGTACCTTCGATTAAAACATTTGCGCCAGGTAGAGGCTCACCTGTGTTAGCGTCAAAAACATAACCCGCAATTTTCCCGGTAACCGCTGCTTCCGCATCCTGGATAACTATAAAAAAAGCTACAAAAACAAGCAAGCTGTATAAAATCCATCTGGACAACAACTCTCTTCCCCTTCCCGCTTTTTTCATGAAAACCTCCTTTCATTAGGGTTTACAAAACTATAAGTTAAAGCAATTGCCTGAAGCGCATAATCGCCGACAAACTTTCTTATAGTGTACACATCATTAAATTTTATATAAAGATTCAATTGGCTTAAAACCCCCTCGTTAGAATTTGAACATACAAACAGAATCGAACAAACAAAAACATTGATATCAACCAGACTCTATCAATTTTAATTTTTATCGCGCCCTCCTTATTTCAGCGACTATATCAAAAAAACTTCAGCCATCCCAATAGATAATATCCAACAGATAATATATATAACACTAAAATAACGTCAATTGCTTTTTCCCGTATTTTCGCATAAGCGTATGGATGATTCCAAAATTATAAGCTAAGGACTGAGGGTATTTTAAAATATTTAATTTAAACGACTTCATAAATTTTATTTTAATATTTTTAATAGTAATTGTCAAGGGTAAAAATTTAATACAGTTTTAACATTTTTCAACCATGAAATGCACAAAAAAGACAGAACGAAAACCCACCACAGAGAACAAAGAGAAAAAAAACGGAATTGAACCACAAGGAACACAAAAAACACAAAGATTTTTTGTTGACTTTATTAAGAAATCCCAACCCCCAAATCCAAAACCCCAAAATTACTATTTAAGTATTTAACTATTCAACAATTTAAACGATCTAAAGGATCCGTAACTGTTTTTAACTATTTGACTTAGATTTGAATAATTTCAGGCAGAGACAACATGATTGCGGCCGGTTTCCATAAAAGCGGATATGTTATCCAGCGGTGTTTCCAGCGGTAAGTCACAGCCGGTACTCAACACATAATTTGGGAAAGCATCCATAGAAGAAAGTAAGGCACTCACTTCTTGTTTTACTTTTTTTGAATCACCATAAACGATAGTTTTAGTCGGGCTAAGGTTGCCCATTACAATCACATTCTTCGGGACATTTCTTGCGATTTCGGGAAGGTCTATTCCATAGTCTTTAGAATCAAGACTTAATCCATCCACTCCCGCTTTCACCATTTTCTCGATGAGGTGCATACTGTTACCACAAACATGATATATACAATCCGAATTTGCCTTGTGACAGATTTCAACGGCCTTCTTAACATTCCCCATGGAAAACTTTTCAAAATGTGAAGGACCAAGCATAACCCCACTCGGTTCGAGTACACAAATAGCATCGGCTCCCGCCGACAGGAGCAACTTCGTATATTTCATTATACATTCAGTTGTAAAAATACATATTTTTTTAAGCTTCTCAGGATCCCTGGCAGCCATAAGACCTGCCTCTTCCGCACCAATAATAAGACCTGCCAGAGTGTAAGGACCTGTGACATAAGCTCCGACTTTCACACTGGAAGGGAAGTTGAGTTTCATTAACTCTACAGTCTTAACATAACTAAGTAATCTGCTATCTCCGTCAAAAAAAATCTTCCTGAGTGAATCCAGGCTATCCATGCCAAATTCACTATCTTTTTTAAGAACTGTTGCTGACTCATTCGGAGGGAAAAGCGTGTTAAGCCCAAGGGCGTTTGCTTCTACAGAAAGATCCATAAGAACAAACTGAATATCTGGTTTAAATCTATTAACAAGTGAATCAACTACCTTAAAATGCTCTTCATGGTTCTGCTGGGCAAGCTTTATACTTGAGTGAGCCAATTTAACACCAGGAAAACCAAGTAAAGGAGCGACAATACGTCTTTTTTCGGAATAAGAGGAATTTACTAGATCTATGAGTCTTTCCATAATATTTAATATTCCGTAACGCTAAACAGTCTCATTATATTATTTACCCAACAATTTCTTTGCCAAATCAACTGCAGATGCAGCATCAGGAGAGTACCCATCGGCACCAATATCTTTCGCATAATCCTCACTCACCGGAGCCCCACCTACAATTATCTTAACATCATCCCGTAACCCTTTTTCTTTAAAAGCATCTATCACATTCTTTATTTCACCCATTGTTGTGGTCAAAAGAGCAGAAAGTCCCAGAATATCAGGCTTATTTTCTTTAACAAGATCCATAAATTTTTGAGGTGTAATATCAACTCCCGCATCAATCACCTCAAAACCACCTCCCTCCAACATCAT
>CAZQNI010000342.1:0-2313 GCA_964594255.1 uncultured bacterium
GCTATAGAAAAAGTGTTCGGGGGTGACTATTCTTTAGAGGAATTTACCGATGGGAATAAACTAAACGAAGTAAAGAAAATCCTTGGAAAGAAATTCGCGGAAAAAACGAAAATAAAACAGTTTATCTGGGGTCCGCAGGGAGCGCAATTCAGATTTATGGGACAGAGATACATTCCTGATTCCGAAATCTTGCAGAGATTAGTAGTTCCGAGGAAAAGAATATTTCCAAAAGGTCTGGACGCGATGGCGGTATTCGGCAATAAACTGGCAGAGGATTTAATGCTTAATAAGTATAAAGATTCCTGGGAGTATTTTCCCGAATATCCGGATACTTTGAATGTACTCAAGAAGCAATTCTCGAAACTACAGGAAAAAGACTGGAGAGTAAATCTCTATTTTAACTGGATATGGTGTCTCAAATCGCTTCTTGAACTCTCTCTTGATTACGAATATCCCTTCTTTATGAAAAATGAAGCCTGGGCAGCAAAAGATTTAAGTACGGCTCTTTCAAGCTGGGCGGAACTCCGGCACGATGTAATCCTTTACGCGAAATCTAGTTATGCTGCTGAATGTGGAGGTGGTGGAGAGGAAAAATGGTTATGGATACCGGAACCGCCAAAAGGTTATGTCGAACCGAATGTAGAATTTTACAAGAGAATTATAGAACTTCTCGAATTTACCAATAAAGAATTAACTGAACATGAACTTCTTACGTCTTATGAAGATCTCTTTAACAGATTTACTGAAGCGGTAACTTTCTTGGAGAGAGTTTCCGGAAAAGAATTGAAAAACGAATCAAGAACTCTTCAGGAATATGAACAGATCAGAAGGTTTGGCTCTCTCCTTGAAAATCTTACTAATGAAGTAAAAGAATTCGATCCGACCCGAAATTTTACAAGGGGTCCTGATCGGTTTATACCAGTGATTGCGGATATTCATACCGGGAAGATGCCGGATGGTCCTGCCGGAGCGCTTGAAGAAGGTGTTGGGTTTGCGCATGAAATATACGTTGTTGTCGAAATCGAGGGGAAATTGAGATTGATGAGAGGAGGAGTATTCTCGTATTATGAATTCCTGCAGCCTGCAAGTGACCGGCTGACAGATGAAAAATGGCAAGAGATGTTAAGTGAAGGAAAAGCACCTCCTCAACCGGACTGGATTAATGTCTTTCAATCTGAAGAGAAAAAGCCCCAATTACCCGAACCTTCTTATATCCCACTTGAAATCAGAAATGAAGCCGGTAAAAAAGAACCGGGATGGTATAAGCTCTATTACGATACTGGATGCTGATTTTACTGTTTTTACTCTCGGTTGAAGGTACTAAACCGCCCTCGAATAGAGTGAGTTTTTGTGCTGTGGGAGACGTTTTACTCGACCGGGGAGTAAGAACAATGATTAGAAGGGAAGGAGTCGATTATCCCTTTAAGTATGTTGGAAATATAATTAAATCACACGACCTTGCCTTCTGCAATCTTGAATGTCCTGTTCCCAGAAGAGGTTTTCCTTTGAATAAAAAATATTGTTTTCGTGCCGATTCTTCATTTATCGAGGGAGTTGTTAACGCAGGTTTTGATATAATTTCTATAGCAAATAATCATACTCTCGACTGGGATAGAAGCGGTTTTACGAGTACGCAAGATTTGCTTCTTAAAAATGGACTTTACCCTGTGGGTGGGGGTAAAAATCAGAAAGAAGCAAGAAGCCCGACTATTGTTACAATAAATGGCTTAAAATTCGCTTTCTTTGCTTTTATGGATATGCTTCCCGATGCTATAATATATCTTGAGGATAAGCCCGGACCGGCTTATGCCACTACAGAAGAGATAGTAAGAGAAATTGAAAAGATTAGAGATAAAGTTGATTTCATTATTGTTTCCTTTCATTGGGGGATTGAATTTAATAGATACCCAAGAATAGACCATATTAAGAAAGCGCATAAAATAATAGACGCGGGAGCGGATATAATTCTGGGGCATCATCCCCACGTGCTTCAAAGCGTTGAGGTTTATAAGAAAAGACCAATCATCTACAGTTTGGGAAATTTTGTTTTTGACCAGCATGAACTTCATGAGAGACAGAGCGCAATATTTGAATGCGTGTTTGAAAAGGGAAATGTCGATTCAATATCTTTCATTCCGGTTATTCTTGAAAAATCCTGTCCACGAATTGCGGAAAAGAGGGAAGGAAAGAAAATCATGAATACAATCATTGAGATTTCCAATGAATTCGGAACGCGTTTCTGCGAGAAGAAAGATAAGTTATTTGTAAAAATCGGTTCTTCTTTTTCTTTTAAAAAGCCTATTTGTTTTTGTG
>CAZQNI010000343.1:0-2307 GCA_964594255.1 uncultured bacterium
ATCGTAGGTTAATTCAGATGTATGGTGATGTGGTAATGGGTGTTGAACACGAAGATTTTGAAGAAATCATCCAGGAAACAAAAAATAAAAAAGCTGCAAAAGAAGATGCCGGACTCACTTCAGAAGATTGGAAGGAAATTGCAGGTAAATTTAAAGCGCTTGTTAAGGAAAAAACCGGAAAAGATTTCCCGGAATCTCCTAAAGACCAATTAATGGGTTCTGTGAACGCGGTTTTTTCATCATGGGATAATAAAAGAGCAAAAGAATACAGAAGGATAAACAATATTCCCGGAGACCTTGGAACCGCGGTGAATGTACAGGCGATGGTTTTTGGTAATAGGGGAGAAGGATGTGGAACCGGAGTAGCTTTTACGCGTAATCCTGCGACTGGAGAAAACACTTTTTACGGAGAATATTTGCTAGATGCGCAGGGCGAAGATGTCGTCGCTGGTATAAGAACTCCAGGTCCTATTACCCATAAACAAAAAGAAGAATCCGGATCAGAAATCGACGCTTTTGAAGATGTTCTTCCGGATATGTATAATGAACTTGAGGATGTAAGAAAAAAGCTTGAAGAACATTTTAAGGATATGCAGGATCTCGAATTTACGGTTGAAGAAAACAAATTATGGATTCTACAAACAAGAACCGGTAAAAGAACTGCAATGGCTGCTGTAAAAATAGCTGTGGATATGGTTGAAGAAGGATTAATTGATAATAAAGAGGCAGTTATGAGAGTTAGCCCGGATCAGGTCGATCAATTGCTGCATCCGATGATAGACCCTGAAGCAGAAGTTGAAGTTATTGCTAAAGGTCTTCCTGCTTCTCCCGGAGCTGCTTCGGGTGAGGTCGTATTTACGGCGGAGGATGCAGTAGAGAAAGCTAATGCCGGGAAAAAAGTTCTTCTTGTGCGTCATGTGACTTCTCCTGAGGATATTGGAGGAATGCACGCGGCTGAAGGTATCTTGACTTCACGAGGAGGAATGACTTCACATGCGGCTGTTGTTGCAAGAGGTATGGGCGCTCCCTGTATTGTTGGAGCTGAAGATATCGCAATAGATTATAAAAATAAAACTTTTACGGTTGGTAATATTACTGTTAAAGAGGGTGAGTCAGTAACCATTGACGGAACGACAGGTAGGGTTATTCTTGGCGATGTCCCGACCATAGAACCTGAGATTTCAGGTAATTTTGAAGAAATAATGGAGTGGGCAGATGAGATAAGAAGACTTGGGGTAAGGGCTAATGCCGATACTCCTGATGATGCAAAAAAAGCAAGGGATTTTGGTGCTGAAGGTATTGGTCTTGCGCGAACAGAGCATATGTTCTTCGGTGAAGATAGAATTCCAGCTATGAGAGAAATGATATTGTCTGAGACTCATGAGGAAAGAAAGAAAGCTCTCGATAAGATACTTCCGATGCAGAGAGGCGACTTTGAGGGTCTTTTCAAAGCCATGGATGGATATCCCGTTATAATAAGACTTCTTGATCCGCCCTTACATGAATTTTTACCTGAGGATAAGAAGGCGATTGAAGAGCTTGCTAAAAATATGGGTGTTTCAGCGGAAAAGGTAGAAGAAAAGATAGCAAGTCTTGCGGAAGTTAATCCAATGCTGGGTCTTCGCGGATGCAGGCTCGGTATTCTTATTCCCGAAATAACTGAAATGCAGGCAAGAGCGATTATTGAAGCTGCTGTTAACGTAGCAAATGAGAACGTTAAAGTTATTCCAAAGATTATGATACCTCTTGCCGGAAGGAAAGAAGAAGTTGCTTCTCAGAGAGAACTTATTGAGAAAGTGGCAGAGAAGGTTTTTAAAGAAAAAGGAAAGACTGTTGATTATCAAATAGGAACAATGATAGAGCTTCCTAGAGCTGCTTTGACTGCTGATAAAATAGCGGAAGTGGCTGATTTTTTCTCTTACGGGACAAATGACCTTACGCAGACAACTTTTGGTTTTTCAAGAGACGACGTTGGGAAATATACTCCCGACTATATCGAAAAAGGTATTTTACCCGCGGATCCTTTTCAGACATTAGACCAAGAAGGTGTTGGTCAGTTGGTTGAGATGGGTTTAAAGAAAGGCAAAAAAACAAATTCCGATTTAGAAGTAGGTATATGCGGTGAACATGGGGGAGACCCTGCATCGATTGAATTTTGTCACAAAGTGGGTCTCGATTATGTTAGCTGTTCTCCTTTTAGAGTTCCGGTTGCAAGGCTTGCCGCAGCTCAATCAGTTTTAAAGGAGAAAAACACATAAAGCGATAACACAAGATTCTATTTTTTCGTACACCTCTACAAGCAGGGGC
>CAZQNI010000344.1:0-2283 GCA_964594255.1 uncultured bacterium
TTGGTTTGGATGCCAGCGGCTCATATGATCCTGATGGAGATAATCTCAGTTACCTGTGGTTTCACTATCCGGAGGCGGGCTCATATAAAAAATTGATAAAAATTGGTGGAGCGGAGAATGCGCATGGAGTTTACGTGAGAGCTCCTGAGGTTGAAAAAACAGAAACAGCTCATTTCATTTTAAGAGTTACGGATAAAGGTAAGCCGCGGTTATCGCGATATAAAAGAGTAATCGTAACAATCGTTCCAAAATAATATTGACAGGGTCGTAATTCTCACACAGAGCCACAAAGAACACAAAGAAAGATTCATTGTTTTAACTAAAACCTAAAACCTAATACCTGAAACCTAGTAAGTTGACAAAGATTATTATTTTTTTTATAATACTATTTTATAATTAGGAGGAGGATCAAAATGAAAATAAAAATAATTCTAATAACACTTCTATTGAGTACACTTGTGTTTGTCGATTTGTTAGCTCAGGAAATACCCCTTGTATACGATGTTGAGAATACTGGCGCGGACTGCGCGGAGCCGCCGTTGCCTTCAATCGAAGAATTGCCGATTATCGAACCTTTACCTGATCCATTTATGTGGTCAGATAGCACCCGTGGCCGTATCGAAAGCGTTGACGATTGGAGGTGCCGACGAGCTGAGATAGGTGCCGAGGTCGAGCATTACGAGCTGGGCACCAAGCCGGAGCCTCCGGAGAATCTGGAAGCCAGCTTCACTGATGATACGTTAATCACATTGCCCCCCCTATTTGAGGGCGGAGACTCTCTCACGCTGTCTGGTTCGCTGCTCACAGTGACTGTAGTCGAGGGTGAAGACACACTCACAATGTATGTGCCTATCAGCCTCCCAGAAGGGGAAGGTCCCTTCCCGGCTGTGATCGGTGTGGGATTATTCGGTCCCGGTAGTCTCCCATTGGATATCTTTACCAGCCGCGGGATTGCCACCATCCATTATATGGAATGGCAGGTAACGGATGCCTGGTCCCAAATTCGCGGCGATGGCCCATTCTATCAACTTTATCCGGATACAAAAAGGGGTAAATTCATCGCTTTTGCCTGGGGTGCCAGCCGCATTATAGATGGTTTGGAAATGTGCCCCCAAGCCAACATCGATCTCTCCCATCTGGCCATTACAGGTTGCTCCTATGCCGGTAAAATTGCGCTCTTTTCCGGGGCATTCGACGAGCGTATCGCCCTTACTATTCCGCAGGAACCCGGCGGCGGTGGGGATGCGGCATGGCGAGTCTCGGAGACCTTGAGTGGTGTGGAGACCCTGAGGAGCGCCCAGGGTTATGCCTGGTATTACCAGGATCTCGCTGATTTCAACTATGCGGTCACCAAATTACCATTCGATCATCACGAGGTGATGGCAATGATAGCTCCCCGCGCTTTATTATTGATCGGAAATCCTACTATGGTATGGCTGGCAGAGGAGTCCGGTCACGTCGATTGCAAGGCTGCACACGAGGTCTGGAAAGCGTTCGGAGTACCCGACAGGTTCGGCTTCTCTAAGGTCGGGCACGATGACCACTGCGTACTTCCTGAGAGTCAGCGACCGGAAATAATAGCCTTCATAGAGAAATTTCTCCTTGGAGATACAAGCACGAATACTAACATCGAAATTAGTCCTTACGATCCGGATCTTACCCCCTGGATTCCCTGGGATACACCGGAGCTTGAAGAACCCCCATCTTTTATAGGTGATTTCGATCTTATCCAAAATGACCCTAATCCTTTTAATTCGGTCACTATCATAGATTATTATTTAAAGCAAGAAAGTCATGTTCAACTTTCCATTTATGATATTACAGGTAAGAAAATCAGAACTCTATTAAACGAACAACAAAGTGATGGCAAACAAACATTAACATTTGATGCATCTGAATTGGCAAGCGGTATTTATATTTATACACTAAAAGTTGGTAATTTTACAAAAAGTAGAAAAATGGTGCTATTGCACTAGGTGTAATAAATAGATTCTTCGAATCCAAGTTGAATAGATAAATAGCAAAATAGTAAAATAGTTCCCATTTACCCATTTCCCAATTTTCCCATTTTTCTAAGCCCGGTCTGCCGTCCTCGGTCATCGGTCTTTTTAGTTCATTTTATCTTAAAAAACTTTTAATGTAAGAAATTATTTTGTTCTTGAAAATATAAAGATAAAGGTGGTCTGTTGGGAACCAAATTATTTTTGGTTTTCCTAAAGCCCTGTGCAGACGGATAGTTGCTTTTCTCGGAATAATTAAGTCGAAAAAAGCGTTTATCATAAG
>CAZQNI010000345.1:0-2260 GCA_964594255.1 uncultured bacterium
GGTTTGTGGACTTCGATTCAAATAAGGTTCCGGATATACCGATTGGAAGAGTAACTGCTTCCAATGCAGCGGAGAGTAAAGAATGGGCAGAGAAATTAATAGATTATGAAAAGAGTACCGGTTGGTGGCGTATGAAAGCTATATTTCTGGCCGATGATGCGTTTAAACCCGAATATAGTAATGCTGATACCGAGCATACTTATTATATGGAAACAAGTTCGAATCTGATACCTGATTGGGTTTATAAAGACAAAATCTATCTGATGGAATATGCCATGTCATCGTCTGGCACAAAAGGTGATGCATTAGAAGATCATCTTAAATCACTTTCTGATGGAGCTCTTCTGGGTCTTTATCTTGGGCATGGTAACTTGAGACTTATAACACACGAGGCGGTTTTTGGAATTCAGAACGTCAATTCTACTTACAACTGGAGAAAAACACCTTTTTATTATTTTGGATCTTGCGACGTTGGCTATTTTGAGAGGCCGGATGAGAATTGTATTGCGGGATATGCAAATCTTTATAAAAACGGAGGAACCATTGTTTCGATTGCCGCAGGAAGAGCTACCGGATACGAGACTAATGGACATCTGGCAGAGAGGTTAGCAGGGAATATTTTTAGCGATTCCGCTTTAACTGCTGGAGATGCTTTTCTTTTTGCAATGACGGGAGGAGGACATCTAACTTACACCTTTTTCGGGGATCCCGCTACCTCGATATTAATTGATTCCGTATCTCTTGGTGTTGAAATACCGGATACATCTATAGGTGGAACCAAGTTGGAAATAAAAGGAGAGGTAAGAAATTCTGCTGAGAAGATTTTCTGCTTTGTCACTGAGGCAAGCTATGATACAATTCTGGATGCAAGGGAAGGGAAAGGGACATTTGTACCTTTAACAATAACAAAAGAAGGAAAAACCCTGTTCAAAGGCAGTGCTCCTATAGTCAATGATTCATTTGTGATAAAAGTAAATATACCCTATGACATAGAAGCGGATTCAGGCAGGGTTGGTCTTTATTCTAGAGGAGATAAAGATTCATATGCTTCATCTCGCATATATTTTGTTGAAGGCTCGTTTCCAGAAGACACAATTCCTCCCACCACCGAGTTCAAACTAAAAGATAGGGGTTTAGAGCGTGGGGATCTAATACCTCCCTCAGGGAAAATAACCCTTATTGTCAGAGATAGCAGCGGTCTGGATCTAAGAGAAAAAGCCAATCTTCAGGTTATAATCAATAACAGAGATCAGTTTTTTTTGGCGGACAGGTTTTCCTATACAACAGGTAGTTCTACGGCAGGAGAGGTTACTTTTTCTTATGAATCTCCGGGCTTTACCGATTCCATTAAGTTTAAAGTATATGCTAAAGATAATGCAGGCAATTTCGCCAATAATGAGGTTTCTTTCAAAATAGGCAAAGAGGAATTACTCTGGAACGTTAAAAACTATCCAAATCCAATGAAAGATAAAACTGTCATAGTTTATAATCTTTCAGAGGAAGCTATCGTAGAAATAAAGATATTTACAATAGCAGGAAGATTAGTGAAGGAACTTCACCCCGGGTTATCTGAGTATGGTACAAATTATGTGGAATGGGACGGAAGGGATAAAAAAGGCAGAAAAGTTTCTAACGGTATTTATTACTACGCCATAAAAGCAGGTGACAGCGAACCTTATTATGGTAAAATAGCAGTAATAAGATGAAGATAGTCGGCGTTATAGGAGGATCGAAAGTCTCGAAAGACATCTATGAATTAGCCTTCCGAATGGGAAAGTTGATAGGAGAAAGAAATTATGTTCTTATAACCGGGGGATTGGGTGGAGTTATGGAAGCAGCCTCGAAAGGAGCAAAAGAAAAAGGGGGACTGGTTATTGGAATACTACCTGGAAATTCGAGATCTTCGGCTAATAAATGGGTTGACGTTCCAATAGTCACCGGAATGAATCACGCCAGAAATGTAATTATAGCACAAAGTGCAGATATTTTGATAGCAATTGATGGTGCAGTAGGGACACAAAGTGAAATTGCTTTTGGACATATATACAAAAAGAAAATAATAGGAATTAAATGCGCTACACCTCTTCCCTTTGAGAAAGTTAATTCTCCCGAAGAAGCGATTGAAAAAGTAGACGAGTTCTTTTCCTGAATAAAAAATTTAAAAATTTGACTGAACAGTATAATTTACAAATAAAAGACAATATAGAAGCCGAAAAGTTATGATTATATTTTATTTATTTTCTTTAATCACTGTACTTTC
>CAZQNI010000346.1:0-2256 GCA_964594255.1 uncultured bacterium
TATCCGCGTACCAATAAAAATATAAATAAAAGTTAATAGAGTGAATATTCCGCTTAAACAAAGAAGAATCTTTATGCTTTTTATCATTATGACCCCCTTACAAAGATAAACATATCAAGAAAAGATAAAAAAGCAAGGACTGAATATACCGCGAGGTTACCCGAATGCGATTGGCCCCTCTGGGAAAGTTGGATGTGGTGGTGGCTCCGTGTTCTCCGTGTTTCTGTGTGAGAAATAAGTCTTGGGTTTTAGGTTTTAGTAAAACAACATTACAATTTAGGTGGGGTGTGGATTCGTGATATTCGTGTTATTTGTTGTTCCTTTTTGTTTTGGTGTGTGGGGAGTTTTAAACAACAAGTTATAATTTTTTGTTGTTTCTCTATGTCTCCGTGGCTTTGTGTCCTTTGTGGTCTTTGTGGTTAATATTAGTTAAAACTGGGGGGGTTGCGGAAATTATTTTCCGGATTATTAAATCAGTTATGAGTGATTATAAAGATAGAATGAGAGATTATTGGAACGAGCGTTTTTCCGATGAAGGTGAAATTTGGGGTATAAAACCGAGTAAAACCGCTTACTATGCACTTAAATTATTCAAAAGTCTTAATGTGAGATCGGTGATTGTTCCGGGGGCCGGATATGGGAGAAATACTAAATTATTCTCAAAAGCCGGATTTAAGGTTGTCGGGGTCGAAATATCCGATGATGCGATTAAAGAGGCTTTGAAATTTGATCCTAAAAGTAGGTTTTACCGGAGAACGGTTCTTGAAATGGACTCAATTAACGGAAAATTTGATGCAATTTACTGTTTTAACTTACTTCACCTTTTTAGAGAAAAAGAAAGAATCTTATTTATAGAAAAATGCAATAACGTATTAAATGATGATGGATTTGCTTTTTTTGTGGTGTTTTCTGATAAGGAAGAGAGTTTTGGCAAGGGTAAGAAAGTTGAGAAAAATACTTTTGAAAGTAAGCCCGGACGAATAGCGCATTATTTTACCCGGGAAGATTTATTGGCGCATTTTAATAATTTTGACGTTATTGAAATCGGAGAGATGACCGATGAGGAAAATCACGGTAAAGCAAGAGAACACATTCATCGTTTAAGATATGTTTTTTGTTCGAAGCGAGAATATTAGTTTTTTGAGAACGAAGTACGATTACTTTTTTGCTGTTACTCGGCATCCCCAATTAGTTTTTTAATTTCTTTTAATAAGTCTTTAGCTTCTATAGGTTTTTCCATAAAAACATTCACAGGCATGTATTCCATGTCTTCTTCCTGTCCAAGGTGAAATTTGGCCATCTCTGAGTCTTGATTTACCGCGGTTATCATGATAATGGGAATATCTTTTAAGTCTTCTTCCGCTCTGATTTTTTCGCTCACCCATATACCATCGGTCTTTGTTTTCATCATAATATCCAGTAATATAATATCGGGGGTTTTCTTTTTAACTTGTTTAAATGCTTCTTCACCGTTTCTGGCAGTTCGAGTTTCATAACCGTTGCCCTTCAAGATTATTTCCATCGTTTCTACAAAATCAGGGTCATCATCGACAATAAGTATTTCTTTTGGCATCATTTCTCCTTTTTTTGAATTGCAGGAAAACTCAAGTTAACTGTAGTTCCTTTGTTTAAATTGCTTTTCACTTTTATAGTTCCACCATGGGCGTCGATTATTCTTTTTACAAGAGAAAGCCCGAGACCCATACCTTCTTTTTTATGCTCAGGTCTCGCATTTTCACCCCGGAAGAAAATATTATATATTTTTGGTAATTCTTTCTTCTTTATGCCAATACCCTGGTCTTTTACCTTTATCAGGAAGGAGTTGTTTTCTTTTTTTCCTGTTACCTTCACCTGGTTTCCCGGATTGCTGTATTTTATCGCGTTATGAATTATATTTACGAAGACTCTGCTGAGAAGCTCCATGTTGCCGTAAATATTTGGAAGTTTGTCGGGGAAATTCCAGTTTATTTTAATATTGTTTTCCTCTGCGAATGCGTCCATTTCTTCCATAAGGAAAGAGAGCAATTCTCCCGTATCGATTTTTTCTATTTCGATTTCACCTGTTCCTTCTTCAAGGTGAGAGAACATTAATAGGTCGTTCAAAAGTTTTATAACGTCATTAATCCTGACTTTTGCTCTATTGAGAAGTTCTTTTTGTTTTTTAACATCTTTTTCAAGGTAACCATCTAATATTACATTTATAATATTATAAACTGAAGCCAGGGGAGCCTTTAACTCATGGGATACTTCATAAGT
>CAZQNI010000347.1:0-2249 GCA_964594255.1 uncultured bacterium
GGTCGGTCGACCCCGGTCGAATTAAGTTATAATCAGGTCGAATTAATTTAGGAGAGAAAAAGATGCCACCAAAAAAAGAAAAGGGACAGATTAAATTAATGATACAGGCTGGGCAAGCGACTCCTGCACCTCCGGTTGGACCAGCTCTTGGCCAATACGGCGTAAATATTATGGAGTTCTGCAAGCAGTTTAACGAAAGAAGTAAGAATCGGGGAAATGATTTGATCCCTGTGGTTATTACCGTGTATAAGGATAATTCTTTTGATTTTATAATGAAAAATCCTCCTACTTCGTTCTTATTGAAAAGAGCTGCAGGTATAGTTAAAGGTTCAGGAGAGCCTAATAGAGAAAAGGTCGCAACTGTGACAAGAAAACAGCTAAGGGAAATCGCAGAGTCTAAGCGGGAAAGTTTCAATACGGATGATATGGAGAAGATTGAAAAGGTTATAGAGGGTACTGCTAATTCAATGGGAATGCTGATAGAGGAGAGTGAACAATGAAGAGAAGTAAGCGATATAAGAAGTTAGATGCTTCTTATTCTAAAGAAGAAAAATGTGGGGTCAAAGAAGCTTTTAGCAAGATTAAAGAGATGGCTTCTGCAAAATTTGATGAAACGGTAGAAGTGGCTGTAAAACTTGGTGTTGATCCAAAGAAGGCAGATCAGATGGTTCGGGGTACAATTTTGCTTCCCCATGGTACAGGCAAAGAGAAGAAAGTGCTTGCTTTCGTTGAAGGGGAGTTACAGGTAGAAGCTGAGAAAGCTGGCGCAGATTGGGTTGGAGGTCAGGAATTTGTAGAAAAGATTGAAAAAGGCTGGCTTGAATGCGATGCTATTGTAGCTGTTCCTGAGATGATGCCTAAAATTGGAAAATTAGGAAAAATTCTTGGTCCTAGAGGACTAATGCCTACGCCCAAAACCGGGACTGTAACGAAAGATATTGGACAAGCTGTAAAGGAGATAAAAAAAGGGAAAGTTAATTTTAAGGTAGATCAGGGTGGTAATCTTCACGTTCCTATTGGGAAAGCTTCTTTTGAAGAAAAAAAATTATACGAGAACTTTATTGAATTAATCGAAAAAATAATGAGTTTGAAACCTTCATCTGCAGGAGGACAGTATTTAAAAGGTATAGCACTCTCAACAACTATGGGTCCTGGCATTAGAATTGATACAAATTTTTTAAGAAAAGAAATGATTGCGGGGAGTTAATATGGGAATAAGAGAAAACGAGGAAATCGTAAAAGAAATTAGTGAAAGGTATAAAAAGTCTAAGTCTTTGTGTTTCACGAACTTCTTAGGTCTAAAGTCAGCCCAGATCAATGAGCTTCGCAGAAGTCTTAAGAGAAAAAATGCTGAATTAAAAGTTTTTAAGAATACTTTGATCAAAAAAGCATTAAGTGATGAAACTAAGGGAGAGAACATAGATGAACTGATGAAGGGTCCGACAGCTTTAGTTTTTGGTTACGAGGATCCCTTGCAACCTCTTAAAATAATTTCTGATTTTAGAGGAAAAAACGAAAATCTGGTTGTTAATGGAGGCTTTATTGAAGGTAAATACTTTGATTATGAGACTTTTGGGGAATTGGCATCTATACCTCCAAAAGAAGATCTTTACAGCAAGATGTTGACTTCACTGAGTTCTCCTTTAAACAAACTGGTTTTTGTTTTGTCAGGGGTAACAAGAAAATTTATGGTGATTTTATCTGAGATAGCTAAACAAAAGGAGGAATAATGGCAGAAGGGACAAAATTATCCAAAAATGCTGAAAAAGTTATTGATTTAATCGGAGGTATGACGATTCTTGAGCTAAATAGTCTCGTAGAGGCTATGGAAGAAAAGTTTGGTGTTACAGCCGTAGCTCCAGTGGTTCAGACGGCTTCCGTAGCTGCGGGAGTAGCCGGAAAAGAAGAAGAAAAGGCTGAATTCGATGTTACGCTAAAGTCTTTTGGAGAAAGTAAACTTGCTGTTATTAAAGAGGTTCGTTCCTTGCTTTCATTGGGGCTTAAAGAGGCTAAAGAACTCGTAGAATCAGCACCTTCAGTATTAAAGGAAGCAACTTCTAAAGAAGATGCAGAGTCTATTAAGGCTACCATTGAAAAAGCGGGTGGCGAAGTAGAAATTAAGTAATCGGCATTTGGAAGTTTTATCTATAATAAACGGACATATAAAACAGAGATTTCTTATATGGTATGGTAGGAAAACTGCACTCCTTTTTTATATAAGAAGTAAAATTTTACAAAAGGAGGTAATC
>CAZQNI010000348.1:0-2247 GCA_964594255.1 uncultured bacterium
GGAAGATGTGCCACGTTTTGCTATTACCATAGGCATAGGAACCATTATGGAAGCTAAAAAAATACTTCTTATAGCAAACGGAAAAAACAAAGCGGATGTCTGCGCTAAATTCATTGAAGGACCTGTCACAAGTCAAATAACAGCTACCTCTTTACAACTGCATAGTTACGTAAATGTCGTTTTAGATAAGGACGCAGCTTCGAAACTTAAAAGAACTGAATATTATAACTGGGTACGGGACAATAAACATCTAATCCAGAAAGAAGTAGGGAGGTAATTTAAAAATGAACTTAATAATTTTACTATTAGCGTTACCTACATTATATGACCGAAGTTTTCCGGACTTTGAAAGTTACTGGGACTTTTACGCAGACAACAGAATATCTTCTTCAGCCTGTGGTATGGGTTATACCGGAGTGGCAAGCACCGGTGACATATCAAGCACTTTCATAAATCCAGCTTCTCTATCTTTAGAAAATAAAAAGCAAATCTATTTTGAATATGTTTATAAAAACGATATAGATTGGGTTTATGATATAAAATACAAAAACTTGAATCCCAATTTTTCCATCGGTTTTGGTCTGCCCATAAATGATTATTTTCAAACCGGTATAACCTATCGAACTGAAAAATCTAAAAAGACAGACTATGGAGAAATATACGGAACAATGGTTAGCGATACAGCCGAATCGGGTTTTATTAATACCGGTCTATTAGACGTTTATAAAAACGTTAAAATCAGTTCCTTTTCCATACCCATTATTTTCAAGCTTAAAGATATCCTTAGCGTAGGAATCGATTTGAGTTACACTAATTTCTATTCGAAAACAAGACTTGGTGAAATTACACACACAGACACTTTAACAGATTCAACGTGGACAGTACCTTATATTGTTACGGCAAATTTTAATAAAATTAGACCTAATTTTGGTATAATCGTTTCACCTTTAGAAAATTTATCTCTGGGTCTTACATACCTACCGGAAACAAAAGAAAATGTAAGTATTGAACTAACGGATACTGCAATTACTTACGCTGAACCAAACATCTTTCCTTTAAATATCGGAATCGGTATTAGTTACAGATTTAATACTATACCTTTATCTTTATCGCTTGATTATAAATATTCAAGAAATTCAGCCGAAGGAGGCCTCGTAGACAGAAACGATATCCACTTTGGACTGGGTTATTATATAAATGATAATTTTACCATAAGAGGTGGTTTTTTTACTCAGAAAGATTACAGAATCACAGAAACGCAATTAGATTCCTACTGGGATAATTATAACCAGATATTCACAACCTTCGGAATATCCTACAAAGTTAGTCCCCTGGTAATAAATTTATCTTTAATGGATAGCCACTTATTTTCCGATGGTTCGATTGAACAAACTTACGTAAATACGGGAATAAGTTATGGTTTTTAGGCAAACTAAAACTCTCGTTAAATGTGGATTCTTTAACTTAAACAAATGAACTTAATAATTTTACTATTAGTTGCTGCTAATTATATGCCTTTCCAGTCGCTCTGGGATTTCTACAGCGATAATAGAGTTTCTTCCTCTGCCTGCGGCAGGGGTTATACAGGAGTAGCAAGTACAGGTGACATATCAAGTGTGTTTATAAATCCCGCTTCTTTATCTTTAGAAAATAAAAGACAGTATTATTTTGAATATACGTATAAGAATAATGTAGAATGGAATACAAACAGAATGTTTCAAGAGTTACACCCGAATTTTTCTGCAGGTCATGCTTTTTCTATAAATGATTTTCTTCAAATCGGAATAACTTACAGGACAGAAAAAAGTTTTTCTGAAGAGGAAGAATATACCCCACGCTTTATTTATATTTTCAACGGGGATTCTATACCTTTTTACGATTATATTGTGGATAATATACCTTACGGGTTTTCTTATCCGGAGTGGCTTCCCGATAGCCTGGATAGTTTGTCTTTAGACACCTCTTATGTCGATACTGTTCATCGCAATACTGATTTGAAAATCAGCTCTTTTTCCATACCAATTGTCATAAATTTTAAAAATACAATAAGAATCGGCGTAGATATTAATTATACAACTTTCTATTCGAAATTAGTATACGGAGAACCCGGTGAAAACGTCCCGGGTATACCAATAAAATTCAATAAAATCGTACCGAAATTCGGTCTTATCTATTCGCCCAAAGAAAACCTGTCTTTTGGTCTGACCTATACACCCAAAATAAGCGAAAGTATTACTTTACAACCTA
>CAZQNI010000349.1:0-2246 GCA_964594255.1 uncultured bacterium
CTTCGATTATATCGGCTTGAGCTTGATCCTTTTCTTCGCATTCGATATCGATAATCGAAATCGATTTTTCATAAGCCGTTAACTTTTCGAGGGTCTGGGATATGGACGGGCTCTCAGTCGAACTTATGTTAGGGATATCGTAAGACCCCTGGTTATCTTCTGAAGCCAATCCTGCGAAAGAAAACAACAAACACACAAACATGACCATTAACTTTTTCATAAAGAACCTCCTTTTTTTTGTGGAGCTTAAATATAAGCACCGAAAACATTTTCTGCAAGAGACATAAACGTTTGACTAACGAACCCACCTTAATAAAATCAGACACGGATTTTTCTCAGCCGTCGGCTGTCAGCGGTCAGCTTTTTTTAGTTTTGACGCGTGGCTCAAGACTCATGATTTCCGACTTGGTATTTTTTACTAATTTACCAATTACCCAATCAGCCAGTTTTTGTTTTTTCCGTCGTCCGTCTACGGTCATCGGTCGGCCTCAATTTTGAGGCCTAAAACCCCCTTGACATCCCACCCACTTTCCGGGTATACTATATGGATAAAATGAATTTTGAGAATCCTTACAAGAATGCAGAAGAATTGCGTAAAGAATATGTAAATCGCATTAAAAGAATTATTCTTGTTGTTTTCTTATCAATAGTAGCGATCCTGGCTCTCTGTTACGATCTGGATCTGCTTCCTGTCAGTCTTAACTTTCAAAAAGAAGTAGAAGAAAACCGGTTAGATAAAAAAGAACGGGAAGAGTCACGCCATTTTTATTCTCCAGGTTTTGCTGATGAAGTCCCGGTTGATGAACCCTTAAGCGAAGAAATAAAGAAAGCAGAAGAACTTTTCAAGAATGAAAAATATAAAGAATTTTACAAGTTATATGAAAATGTTTATAAAAAGGCTTTAGGTTCCGAGAACTATAAATTGGAAGGGCTTTCACTTATAGCAATGGGAATTACTAAAGGAAAACAGAAGGATTATACCGGAGCCATTGAAATTCTCAATGATGCCAAAAAATACGAAGATTATATGAATAATTTCACAAAGATAAAATTAAATTTAAATCTCGGATATGGTAACAAAAAAGCGAAAAAGTATGATTTAGCTGTAGAATATTACAATAAGGCAATAGAATTAGATCCGCAGCTTGCCGAACTTTATTTATATCGAGGGCATGCTTATTATGATAAAGAGGATTATGAGCTTGCACTGAAGGATTATAATAAATCTATTGAATTGGATCCTGGAGATGCTAGACCTTATCTTTATCGAGGGAATGTCTTATCTGTTAAAAACGAATATTATCTGGCGATCAGGGATTATAATAAGGCTATAGAATTAGACCCGGAGTTTGCAAAAGCTTATTTTAACCGAGGTATGACTTGTACTTGGAAAGGAGCTTATACATTTGCTATTCAAGATTACACTAAGGTGTTGGAATTAGCTCCCGATTGTATTAGAGCCTACACTAATAGAGGATTTGTCTACGCAAAGATAGGAGAAAACTTGAAGGCATTTCGGGATTTCAATAAGGCATTGAAGTTAAATCCGAAAGACGCGGAGATTTACGTAAGGCGAGCATGGATAAACTACGAGAAAGGTCAATACAACTGGGCAATCCAAAAACTTAACAAGGCAATAAAATTAGACCCGGAATATCTCATGGCTTACTCCCTTAGAGGAAGCGTATATATGAAGAAGTGGGAATTCGATAAAGCAATCCAGGATTTCAATAAGGTTCTTGAGATTGATCCGGTGTATGAAGCAGCTTACTTTGGTCGAGCAAGAACTTACGAAAGAAAGGGGGAATATGAAAACGCCGTTCGGGATTACGATAAGGTGATAGAGTTGGACCCAGGGGATTACAGAGCTTATTACGAAAAAGCCTCTATTTATGAAAGGATTGAAAAAAACAGAGAAGCGCTTGATTTATATAGACGATTTCTCGATTTAACGCCCACTGATAATTATTGGAGAATTAACTACGCAAAAAAGAGGATAAAAAAACTAGAGGAATCTCTTAAGGATTCTTCCGGGGAATAACATTTGGAGGAGTATATGAAAAGATTTTCAAAGTTAATTATTCTTGTATTATTTATTGTTTTTCTTCTTAAGTGTGCTGCCGGGACTGCACCTCTTAGAAAAATCGTTGAAGTAAATGAAGAGGAATATAAAGGTAAAGAGGTTGCCGCGTTCATAGGAATAGAAGAAAAAATCGGAAGTCCCAAAGCTTTAAATAAATTTTTTA
>CAZQNI010000350.1:0-2246 GCA_964594255.1 uncultured bacterium
GTATCGGAACCAACTTGCCTCTGGTTTACAATCGCTCTCTGATGTCTAAAGAGATATTCTATTGGGTCTTCGATGGTAACAATATGAACTTTTCTCTCTCTATCTATCTTATCAACCACAGCCGCAAGAGTAGTAGATTTACCGCAACCTGTTGGTCCTGTAACCAAAATGAGACCCTTTTGTTTGTTCGCCATGGTAGCAATCACTTCAGGTAATCCTAACTGTTTAAAAGTTCTGATCTTAAATGGAATTGTCCTTACCGCACAGGCAACCTGCCCTCTCTGATAAAAAACATTGGCCCTAAATCGAGAAAGACCCGGTACCCCAAAACTTAAATCGAGCTCCTTTTTTATTTCAAATTTCTTCTTTTGTTCGTCATTCAATATTGAATAAACTAACTTTTCTAAATCACTTGGAGAAAGTGGAGCATAATTAGACTTTTCCAGTTGTCCATCTTTTCGGTACATAGGGGGTGCAGCAGTTGTAAGATGAAGGTCGGTTGCACCTCTACTTACCATTTCTTCCAGCAATGCTTTCATATCATAATCCATATAACAACTCCTCTATAAAGATTTAAGATTCAACAGTAACCCTTAAAACCTCATCCGTAGTTGTAAGACCCTTTTTTAATTTAATAATACCATCTTCTCTAAGAGTTCGCATCCCTTCCTTTTGAGCAGCTTTTCGTAAGTCATCGGTAGAAGCTCCTTTTAGAATCATTTGTCTTAAATTCATTGAAATAGGCATAACCTCAGTTACTGCGATTCTACCCCTGTAACCACTGGAATTACATTCGGGACATCCCTCTCCGGTTTCATAAATATCGCCATTTCTCATGTCTTCTTCTGATAAACCCATCTTTTTCAAAATCTCAACTTTATCACCCTGAGTAATATCTATTTTTTTTCTACAGTTCTTACATACTTTCCTTAAGAGACGCTGTGCCTGTATTAAATTTAAAGAACTCGCTATCAAAAAAGGTTCTATACCTATATCCACCAAACGGTTCACTGCACTTGGTGCATCATTGGTATGAAGAGTCGATAAAACAAGATGACCTGTCAGAGCTGCTCTAATGGCAATTGATGCCGTATCGATTTCTCTAATTTCTCCAACAAGTATTATGTTCGGGGATTGCCTGAGGAAAGCGCGCAACGCATCCGGAAAATCAAATCCTATATCTTGATTTACCTGAACCTGGTTTATACCTTTAAGATTATATTCAACCGGATTTTCGACGGTCATAATGTTTACTTCTGGTTTATTCAAAGAAGAAAGAGCAGAATAGAGGGAGGTAGACTTCCCGCTTCCTGTAGGTCCCGTAACAAGAATCAAACCATAAGGTCTGGCAATAGCTTTCTGAAAATCCTTAAGCGCATCCGCTTCGAAACCAAGATCCTCCATATTTAACATAAGAGACGAGGGGTCAAGTATTCTCATGACCACTTTTTCGCCAAAAACTGTAGGAATCACACTAACACGAAGATCTATCGGTTTACTCTCTACTCTTATCTTTATCCTACCATCTTGAGTAAGTCTCCTCTCTGAAGCATCCATAGAACCAGTCATTATTTTTATCCTTGTAGAAATGGCATTTCGTAATCTATACGGCGGTTCAGCCACCTGCTGCAAAACACCATCAATTCTAAATCTTATACGAAGAGTCTTCTCATAAGGCTCAATATGGATATCAGATGCTCCCTTCTTTACAGCAGAAGTAATCAAATAATTAACAAGTTTTATTACAGGCTTCTCTTGAGCCTCCGCTCTCCAATCTTCCTCTTCCTCTTCAAACTCAGACTTCCTGATAAATACATTCTCAACACTTTCCTTAGCAAATATAAATTCTTCTTCTATTTCTGACTCTTTCTTTTCTATTCTATCTACTTCTTTAGTCACGGGATAAAATTGATCAAGAAGTTTTTTCATCTTCCAGAAAGTTACAACCACTGTCTCAACCTTCAAACCGGTCTTAAACTCAACTGCATCGATTGCCTCTAAATCACCTGGATTAACCACTCCCAGAATTAGTTTTTTCCCTTTTCTTCTTATTGGAAAAACCTGATATCGTTGTGCCATATCCGGCGGAATCAAGGAAATTAAATTTTTATCGACATCTTCAGGCTTGATATCGATAGAAGAAACCCGAAACTGTAAAGACAATGTTTTTGCAAGTTCGCTATCCGTAATAAACCCTTCCTCAATAAGCACCGCTCCAAGCCTCTTAGCTACTTGTTTTTGCTTTC
>CAZQNI010000351.1:0-2234 GCA_964594255.1 uncultured bacterium
CAAACTTCTTCGTCGCTAATACCTTCGTCATGGCTGAAGTTAATGTCGATTTCCCATGATCTACATGACCAATCGTCCCTACATTTAAATGTGGTTTCGTCCTTTCAAATTTCCCCTTCGCCATCGTTTACCTCCTATGTAAACAAAAAAAACGTTATCCTCATTTCGAGGCTACGTTAGAGAAAACCTCTCACTATCATTTAACAATTTTTTAGCTAACGCCTAAAAACTGATATTATAATATAAAGAAAGTTCGCATTGTCAAGGGCTTTTTGGGAAAAAAAGTAAAAAAAAAGTCAGAATCACATCCTCCCCCAAAAAACTAATTAAACCACAGAAAACACAGAGAAAAAACAATTTATTTAACCACGAAACATACGAAAAACACTAAATTTTATTGTTTTTTTAACTCGAAACACGAAACCCAAAACCTGAAACTTTAATTAACCACAAATCGCACAATTTTTTTTTGCAGTTTGCCGTAAGCAGTAAGCTGAAAGCGATTTCCGACCTAAAACCCATGATATACAAGCTAAGAGAACACATTGACAAAGTTCACATAAATAAGTATAATAATAATTATAGTATATAATAGAATTCGTATTAAAGGAGATTATATGGTAAAATTCTTAAAAGGTGTTTTAGCTTTAATATTATTCGTTCTTATGGCTTTTGGTTTATCTGCTAAAATGATAGACACTGTATGGACAAGAACCTTCGGGGGGAAAGAATTCGACTGCGGATACTCAGTCCAGCAGACCGATGATGGGGGGTATATTGTGGCAGGTCATACCTATATATATGGTGAGTCTGATATATATCTGGTAAAAACGGACTAACTTGGAAATAGGCTCTGGACAAGAACCTTCGGGGAAAGTAATTATGAGAAGGAGGGTTACTCAGTACAACAGACTGACGATGGGGGGTATATTGTAACTGGTGGCACGGGGTCTTACGCCTCAGGAGATCTTGATGTTTACCTAATAAAAATCAAGGTTTTCCCAGGTATCTCAGTAATTTCCCCCAATGGCAGAGAAGATTTAAAGGTGGATAGCACTTATAATATAAAATGGATATCTTATGAAACAAGCGGAGGAGTTAAAATAGAATATTCGTTAAATGACGGTCTTGAGTGGAGAGAAATTATTGCAAGTACTCCCGACACAGGGATCTACCCCTGGACTGTTCCTGATACAATGTCGTACAATTGTTTAATTAGTATTTCGGATACTAATGGAATTTTATCGGATACAAGTGACGAAATGTTTACAATTTTTTCCGATCCTTTCATCGCAGTAATTTCTCCAAATGGCGGAGAAGTATGGCACATGTTCTTTCGCAATATTATCTGGAGTTCTGCCGGAACAAGCGGAGGTGTAAGAATAGAGTATTCAATAAATAACGGTTTAGACTGGACGATTATTGTGGACTCTACGCTTGACGATGAAATCTATTCCTGGAATATGGATATCCCCTATATTGATATCGATACAATCTGGTCTCTTGATAGTTGTTTAGTTAGAGTTAGCGATACAAATAACAACACCTGGGATATAAGTAACGCAGTATTTACAATTTTACCTCCTTCAGGAGTTCCAACATCTAAATCACCTGAGGACTATTCTCTTGATATCAGAGGCATAGTGACAGGTAATCAATTAGAATTCAGTTATGCTCTGCCTGAGAAAACTAACCTTGTTAAATTTACTGTGTATAACATAGCAAGTCAAAAAATAAAAGAAGAAGTTTTAAAAGGAACTACCGCTGGTTTTTATTCGGGAAAACTAAATATGAGCGGTATTTCAAAAGGTATATACTTTATTAGAATGGAAGTAAACGGAGGTAAATTTACCCAAACAAGGAAATTTCTGTTGCTGTAAGATTCTTCGAATCAGTTCAATAGTAAAAACTTTGTGATCTTTGTGCACTTTGTGGTTCAATCAGTTTTTTAGTGTGT
This sequence comes from uncultured bacterium, assembly GCA_964594255.1. Taxonomy (GTDB): domain Bacteria; phylum Hydrothermota; class UBA3072; order UBA3072; family UBA3072; genus JAFGHJ01. Next base: position 1,958 of record CAZQNI010000351.1, read on the forward strand.
GGGTTGGATTTTGTTTTGACTCATGACACACGACGCATGACTCCGTTAAAGGGGCTTGCTTATTTTTCGATTTTTAATAATATCTTGAAGAAAATGCTGGTGTAGCTCAATCGGTAGAGCGGCGCATTCGTAATGCGCAGGTCAGCGGTTCAAATCCGCTCACCAGCTTACTTTTAATCTAAATGGAGAGGTGACCGAGCGGCCGAAGGTGCACGATTGGAAATCGTGTTTCCGCTTTATCGTGGAACCAGGGTTCGAATCCCTGCCTCTCCGTATT
>CAZQNI010000352.1:0-2223 GCA_964594255.1 uncultured bacterium
CCAAACAATGAACCGCTTTATCAACATTACCTGCTTCTCTATACAGTCTATAAAGAGTCATAAGCGTCTCGTACTCAGCATTACCCTCTGTTCTTATCTCTTCAAGTACCTCGATCGCTTTTCCCGAGAGAGAATTATCTAATCCTATGGCTCTTCTAATAAGCCCCGCTGCATTTGACAAATTGCCGACTTTTGAATTCGCTTTTGCCAGAGAAAGCATTAACTCCGGTTGCTCTTCTAACTCTAAAGCTTCTAAAACTTGCGATCCCCACTTAATGGCTTCTTCGTAATAATTGTTTTGAATTAAAATTTTTGTAAGCACCCGTGAGATAGCCTCGTTACTCTCTCTCTTTTTTACTTCGTTTATTAGAAAAGTGGTTACTTCGCCGACATAGTCGGGAAACTCTCTCGCGGCATTTTCTATTTCCCGGCAGCCTTTTTCAAACTCTCCTTTGTGAAAATATAAAGAAGAAATAAGTTTTCTTATCCTGGGTTCGTCTCGATAACCCTGCAGATAGGTCATAATAAATTTAAACCTTTCCGGGTCCTCATCTATAGCTTCTTTAAAACTATTCTCCGCTTTATCGAACTCTTGCGATAATCGGTATAACTCAGCTAATGCAAACGGATACGTAAAAGGAGGGAAATCCTCTCTATCCAGGTTCTTGTAAAATTTCAGGAATTGCTGGGTGAACTCCGGCTTTGACTTTACTCTTTTATCAAATTCGGTAAGCATAACAGGTATATAATCAGCCTGCTCTGAAATTATCAGGTTAACTTTTTGGGCAATTTCTTCAGGTTTATCCGGAATTTGAAGCATTAAAGAAATAATTTCTCCTTCTGTGCTAACAGGATTCTCTTGCTTAAACTTTTGAAGCTCTTCTTTTATCTGTTCTGTTTTTTCTGGATCTAAAGACAATTCCTTATAAATTTGAAGCGCTGCCTCTGTTTCCCCTTCTCTTGAAAGCAGTCTAGCTTTTAAGAGTAAAGCCTCGGAGGGAAACTCCTTTCCTTCAAACATCTGGTTTAAATTCTCAAGTATTGTGTTTGACGACGAAGGAGATTGTTCAAATGCTTTTTCCAGAAGCGCTACAACATCCTCTTTCCATCCAAGCACACTATAAACATTTGCCACGTTAAGAAAATTATCTATATCCTGAGGAAGTTTTCCTTCAAGCTCTTTTACTCTCCTGCCTATCTCTTCATCAGCTTCAATTAAAACGGCGGAGAGAAATTCCTTTAATCCTTCAGAACTTCTTTCCTTTTTTATATAAGCTTCAGCTAATTGTCTATGAATTGCTGGATTGTCGGGATCTTTCTTAGCCATTTTCTGGTACTTTTTTATCGCATCATCTACTTCGAACTCTTCTAAAAGATCCAGCGCTTTTTCCTCTTTCCCCGATTCAATCAATAATTCACTTAAATAATCAATAATCTCTTTCGATTTCTTCCCGTAAGGCGATAAAATTGAAATCACTTCTTCCTGTAGTCCTGGTTTTGTGTTTACAGATTCACGCAGTTTAGAAACTCCTTCTTTATAATGTTTATCCTTAAGCAAAAATTCACCCAAACCTAATTTCAGGTATGCGTCTCCGTAATTTTCTCTTTCTGCTCTTCTTAATTCTATCGAGATATTCTGTGTTTCTTCAGGCTTTTTTTCCAATATTAATTTAAATATTCTTAACGACTCCTCACTTTCCCTTCCTTCCTTCATTATTGCATATAAATATAGATGAGTAAAATCTCTCGGACTAAATTCCGTTTTATTCGTAAGAATGTTTTTAACAACCTGTTCCTCTCTCTGGATAAAAGATTTTTTACTCTCTTCGCTCATCTCCCTGAAAAGGTCGTAAACACCTTCAAAGTCCATCTTTTCAACCCATTTTTCCATAAGATATTCGGCCAAACGGTCCGGTTTACCTCTACCATAGAACAAATCCTCTACTTCTCCGACAACTTTCTTTTTCGCTTTGGCAGAAAGCGCAGAACCCTTCTCTGCCCAGATAATCACTTCATTTAATTTGTCTATGGAATGATATAAGTGCATCATCTCAAGAATAAGGGGAAGGTCTGATTCATCATTTCTTAAAGCACCCTGCAATATTTTAACAGCTTTAAGAGAATCTCCCTTTGATGCTACCCTCCGGGCTTTATCAATTAGATTGGACTGATCGCCAAAAGTAAACATAACCAAAGTAGAATATAACAAAAATAAAAAGTAAG
>CAZQNI010000353.1:0-2218 GCA_964594255.1 uncultured bacterium
GGAGCAAATCAAAAATTTGATATTAATGGAAATTTTAACAAAAAAGCCGTTGTTACTAATTTACAAGGAGAAGAAATTAGTGCTGTATTGGAATGTAGTTTGGGAGACACAATAAATCTTAACCTTAAAGGTAAATATAAAAATTCTCCTTTAGACATGACCATATCCTATATATCAGAACATTTAAAAGGAAAAATTTCAGTACCATATTTTCCTGTAAACAAAGATGTCTCTTTAGAACAGATAGCAGGAGATTTTGATCTAAAAATAAGAAAAAAAACGGTCAATGGAAAAACCAATCTCAATGTTGAAAGAATACTTTTCCGTTCCGAAGAGATTGGAAGGCTAAATATTTTTTCCGATTTTAAAGAAAATAAGGTAATATTAAAAACCGCAGGTCTAATTAAAGGAGAAGGAGAATTTCAGCTTGAAAAACCCACTCTTTTCTTCTTCAACTTTAGTATGAAAGATTTTAATATGAAAGTTTTTCTTCCGGAAGGGGACGCCAAAACAGATCTTTCGGGAGAAATAAAGGGAGATATAGCAAGACCGCAAGGTATTTCAATTTCTTTGTATATAGAAAATTTTGAGTCGGAGTTTAGAAATTATAGCATATGCCTATCGGAAAGAATTCATATTCGATATTCGTACCCTTATGTTTTTGTTGCCCCGGGCAAAATTTTTGTGAATCAATCGGAATTAAACTTTTCCGGAGAAATCCCAATATTGGAAAACGAAAAGATTAAATTAGATTTTTCAACTGAAAAATTGCACCTTGATGTGTTAAATCCCTTTGTAGAGGTTTATAATTTTGAAGGTTTACTGGATTTAAATCTTTCTTTGTCCGGAAAAAGAAAAGACCCGGAAATTTCAGGATATTTAAGACTTGATAGTTTATTTATGTTCATGGAAAATGATACACTCGGACCAGTTGATATTAATGCGGAAGTAAATCGAAATAATGTAAAATTTAGCATGTTGAGAGTCAGATTCAGAGATATCATTTTGGAGAATATTGAACCGATCTCTGTAAAATTCGAAAAAGATTTCGTTGAAGTTGAGCCCTCTACAATTAGACTTTTTGATAATAATATATCATTTTCCGGGATTCTTCCTGTTCCTTTTAAGGGCGAAATGGACTTCAATATTTCCACAGATGAGTTTATGCTGAAAGGATTAAACTCATTAATGCCGGGGAAAATAAATGATGGAAATCTTTCTTTTGACGTTAAAATCCTTAAGACAAAACCGTTTCCATCTTTGAGTGGAAAAATTAGAGTCGATGACCTTGTTTTGCAAACTGGAGATAAAAGCTCTGTAGGTCCATTAAATTTAAGCCTGTTATTATCCGGTGATACTGTTAGAATGAACAGGTTTGATTTCCTGATAAATGGTAACAAAATAGCTAATGATGATGACGTAATATTGAATTTGAAACGAGAATTTATGGAAATCTCTCAAGGCCGTTTCAAAATAGGAGATAATCCCTTTTCGCTTTATGGTAAGATACCGTTTGATAAAAGTTCTGAATCTGATATTTATTGTCATTTTGATTCTCTCGATCTGTCAATCTTATCACCTCTTTCCCCGGGAAGTGTTTTTTCAGGATTTGTTTCATCATCGGTCAATTTAAAAGGAACACGTACCAAACCTCAAATATTTGGTAATTTGGTATTGGAGAATAATAATTTTGGAATCAAAGAGAATAAAATTGGTCCTGTTAATGGTATTTTTTCTTTTAAAGGTGATATAATCGATTGTTCGGATATTATTGTAGGCTTTAACAAAGGATATCTACTCGCAAACGGAAGTATCGGTCTTAATAAAAATGCTTCTTTAAATGTCGATTTTCAAAAAATTGAGATACCTATAAAAAAGAAATCACACTTGAATTTAACGGGGAAATTACAGCTTTTAAGTAGTCTTGATGTTTATTCCGTTTCGGGTGAAATTAACCTTGACGGCTTTTATATGGATGCATTTGAAAATCAACTAATAGTTGGCATGTTGAAGAAAGCTAGCCGTCCGTCAAGTAAAAGTTCAACCCTTTTGGAAAAGATAAAGCTTAACATAGGAATTGGTTCGAATTTTATTGTTAATAATCGGGAAGCATATATCAAAACCGAAAGCGATCTTTATGTGTCGGGCACGGCAGCAAAACCGGGCATATCCGGAGAAACAAAAATAATTGAAGGAGGCCATTTAAATTATTTGGGCA
>CAZQNI010000354.1:0-2206 GCA_964594255.1 uncultured bacterium
GAATTTTCATTCTGGTTGTTCTCCCGTCAACGCAGGGCTTTTACGGTTTTATCGCGGCTATGTTTATGATGATGAAATTAGGTATGTTTGGAGCCGATATGAATTTTGATATGACCGCTATTGAGGGATTAAGATATCTTGTTGCCGGTCTTCCCGTTGGTATTGTTGGATTGATATCCGGAATTCACCAAGGTCTTGTTTCTGCGGCAGGTGTTGAGCTTGCGGCAAAACAACCTGAGGCAACGATGAGAGTCGTTATTTTCGCGGTTATGGTTGAAACTTATGCTATTCTCGGTTTTGTTACCAGTTTTTTAATGGTTAATGCTATTGGTTAAAAAATGGGTAAAGTAAAAGATAAAATTTTAAAAGAAGCTAAAGAGAGCAAGAAGAAAATAGAGAAAGAAGCGGAAGCGCGAATCAAAGAAATTAAGGAAGAAGCAAAGAAAGAAGCCAGTGATATAGAGAAAAAGGGTGCGATTAGAGCTAAAGAAGCGGAAAAGGTTGAGATGGAAAGAATCCTGAGTAGAGTCAGGATGGATCTGTCAAATAGAAAGTTGGATAAGAAAAATAAAATAATGGATGATCTAAGAGCAAGAGTTGCGGAAGAAATGGAAAATTTGAAGTGGGATGAATACAAGGAACTGGTTAAAGGTCTTATTCTTTCAGCTTCAGAAGACGGAGACGAGGAGGTTACTCCCGGTGCTTTACATTTGGATAAAGTTAAGGAATTGATTGAGGAGCTGAACAAAGAAGAAAAACATGATTTTAAAGTCTCAAAAGAAAAGGGAAATTTTGAAGTGGGGGTAGTCTTATCCAAAGGGAAGAGGAAAGTTAATGCTATTCTTTCCGTATTACTGGAAGAAACTTTTAATGAAATGCAAGAGGAGATAGTAGGTACTTTATTTAGAAGTGAATAGATTCGAAACAATAAGAGTGCTGGATACAAAGTATACTTATGCTTTAGGCGTAATCCGCGCACGTGAAGTAAAATTACTAACGGAAAAGAGATTCGATGAATTGTTGTCTTCGGAAGATGTAGGAGAATTGATGTCAGCTCTTCATGATACGGATTACGGGGAGCATCTTAGAAATGTTGGAAAATATGAAGCGGAACAGGCTTTACATGCGGCTAAAATCGCTCTTTACTATGATGTTGAAAAACTCATTGACGACTTTGAAATAATGAGGATTTTAAGAGCGAAATACGATTTTCATAATATAAAGGTTCTTTTAAAAGGGAAGATTGCGGAAGAAGATTTTACCGATAAGTGTTCTTCTCTTGGGTCCATACCTGTTTCTAAATTGGCACAGATAGTTCAAGAAGAAAAATATGGGCATCTTCCCGAGTATCTACGAGTGGCGGTAGAAAAAGGAATCAACGCTTACTATTCAAACGACCATAATCCCCAGAGGTTGAGTTTTACCGTAGATTCTATTATGGCCGATACCTTGACCTCATATACGGAAAATCCTTTTCTTGTTAAATATTACAAATTTTGGGTGGATTTAACAAATATGAAGATAATCCTGCGCCTTTTATTCCTTGAAAGATACCAGGAACTAATTGATTTTGCAGTCCTTCCGGGTGGAAATATCGGAGAAGATACAATAAAAAAAGCGAAAATCGAAAATTCTGACTTTCTTGATGACCTTTACAGGGGAACAATTTATAATTCGCTTTTGGAGTGGAAGGATTCTTTTTCGCTTTTGGAAAAGGAATCAGAAAAAATGCTTATTTCATATCTTAATTCGGTTGCTTTTGAAGCAATCGGTGTCGAACCGGTTATTGTTTATTTGTTTATAAAAGAGAATGAAATAAGGAATTTACGTATTATATTTATAGGTAAAATGAATGGAGTAGGGGAGGATTTAATCAAGGAGAGGTTGATAATATGAAAATTGCTTTTGCCGGTCCTTATGATTTGGTTTCTCCTTTTAAATCTTTAGGCGCGGAAATAATCAATACCGAAGATAAAAATATAGAGGAACTTAAAAATGAAATTGAAAGTTCTGATTTCGCCATTGTTTTTGTTTTTGAGAGTGTTTTTAAAGATTTATTAAAATTTGAGGATCTCATGTCCAGTCCTAAAATTAATGTCGTCCCTATACCAGGGATTGAAGGAAGTAAAAGATTCGGGCAGGTGCGAATACGAGAGATAGTAAAGAAAGCTGTTGGAATGGATTTAGGAGGCTTTAATGAGTGAGG
>CAZQNI010000355.1:0-2181 GCA_964594255.1 uncultured bacterium
CCAAAGACTACAAAATAGAACTAATCTTTCTGGTCACCCCTACATCTCCTCCAAAAAGGAGAAAAAAAATTATTCAAGAATCACGAGGATTTGTCTACTGTGTTTCAGTCGTTGGAACTACAGGCATAAGAAATAAAATGCCTTCGTATCTTAACAAATTTTTAAAGGATATAAAGAAAAATTCAGAGACGCCAATAGCACTTGGATTCGGAATTTCTACACCAAAACAGATTGAATCTCTTAGAGACAAAGTTGACGGAGTCATTATAGGAAGCCGTATAATAGAAGCTATAAAAAATGAAGAAAATCTTAAAGAACTCGTAGAAAAATTTAAAGAAGCTACAAAAAGATAAAAAATGATAGATAACCACAAAGAAAAAGACACCACAGAGAGCACAGAGAATTTAATTGTGTTAAAAAAAGAAAAAAGCACGGAGAACACAGAGAAAAACAAAAACCTCTGTGTACTCTGTGGTTAAAAAATTTGGGATGGGCTCTGTGGGCTCTGTGTTTTAGAGAATAGTGGAGGAAAAATGATAATAACTATGTCTTCAGGCGCAACAAAGAAAGAGATTACCAGAGTTAAGGAAAAAATAAAAGAACTTGGATACGAAGCTAAGACTTTTAAAGGAGTAAAGAAAACTGTTATTCATGTAATAGGCGCAACCGACAGAGAAAGAATAATTCAATCAATAGAACAACTTCCTGGTGTAGAGCGGCTCACACCTATCTTGAGTCCATTCAAAATGGGCAGCAGAGAATTCCATCCGGAAGATACGATTGTAGCGATAAACGGTAAGACAATAGGAGGCGAGGAGATAGTGGTAATGGCAGGGCCATGTTCTGTCGAATCCGAAAAAGTAGTACTGCAGGTTGCAAAAGAAGTTAAAAAAGCAGGAGCAAAAATACTCCGCGGAGGAGCCTTCAAACCCAGAAGTTCGCCTTATAGTTTCCAGGGCTTAGGAGAAAAAGGATTGAAAATACTTGCGGAAGCTCGTGAAGAAACAGGCCTCTCCATAATAACAGAAGTAGTCTCGGAAGTTGATGTACCTCTTGTGGCAAAATATGCAGATATTCTGCAGATAGGCGCAAGGAATATGCAAAATTACCAGCTACTAAAGACCGTCGGAAGGTTTAATAAACCCGTATTATTGAAAAGAGGAATATCAGCTACCATCGAAGAATGGCTTATGTCTGCCGAATATATACAATCCGAAGGAAACCACGATGTAATACTATGCGAAAGAGGTATCAGAACATTCGAAACTTACACCAGATATACTCTCGACATAAGTACAGTACCGGTAATAAAAGAACTGAGCCACTTACCTATCATCGTAGATCCCAGTCATCCCGCAGGCAACAGTAAATACGTTCCATCACTCGCAAGAGCTGCAATAGCAGCAGGGGCTGATGGTTTACTGATAGAAGTTCACACTCAACCCTCTCAAGCTTTATCTGACGGAAAACAATCTATTACACCTCATACCTTTCAAACTTTAATGGATGATATAAAAAACATAGCAAAAGTAGTGGGTAGGAAAATATGAAACAAATAATATACCAGGGAGAACCAGGCTGTAACAGTGAGGTCGCATCAAATAAATTTTTCCCAAAAAACGTAAAGAGAACAGGAGTAAGAACCTTTAAAGATATATTCGAAACGGTAAAAAACAAAAAGGAAGCATACGGCGTAGTTCCGGTAGAGAATTCGCTTACCGGTAGCATACACCAGAATTACGATCTTCTGCTCAAATATGACGTCTGGGTAATAGGAGCAGTAAACCTTCGAATAGAACATAATCTTCTAGCTCCTGCTGCTGCAAATTTGAAATCGATTAAAGAAGTCTGGTCTCACCCGGAGGCACTCGCGCAGTGCAGAGACTTTCTTTCCACCCATCCGGAATATAAAGTTGTATCCGTTTACGACACAGCAGGCGCTGCAAAACTCGTAAAAGAACAAAAAATCAAGAATGTGGCAATCATTGCAGGACCTCAGGTCGCAAAACTATACGGTTTCAAAAAACTAAAAGAGAATATTGAATCACATCCCGATAATTTTACCAGGTTTCTTATTATATCAAAAGAAAGGAAAATATACACGGGAGAAAATGCAAGAACAATGTTCGTTTTCGGCGTAAAAAACGAGCCCGGCATACTCTTCAGATGCCTGAGTATTTT
>CAZQNI010000356.1:0-2178 GCA_964594255.1 uncultured bacterium
TTATGCAGTTTCATAAATATCAACAAATTCCGGAAAAAATTATGCAGAAAGAACTTGATGCTATAAGAGGATACTAAGCGGCAAAGCCGCTAAAATGTAAAAATCAAATATCAAAAATCAAAATTACAAATAAAAAATCAAAAATAAACAAAAAAAAGAGAAACAACAAATCACACAAATAGCACAAATAAACTAAAAAAATTTACCACAGAGTACACAGAGAAAAACAGGACACACAGAGAGCACAAAGATTTTTAACAATAAGTTACATTAAGAATTGGCTGTATTGTTTTTTCACTTACTCTTTAAAGGTATGAATTCTACGGTGTCGGATAAAAGTGAAGGGATTACAAGTTCGTTTTTATGAATGTTGAAATATATATCGGCAGGGCCATGATGTACACTCGATATTACTTCGGGTTCTTCTTTAAAGGAGTTATCATATTTATAAATTGTGCCCTCCTTTGTATAGCCACTTTCAAAGCTTCCCGGTCCCCATTCCGAAACGTAACAATTGCCTTCTTCATCCATAGTTATTCCATCGAGGTTGGTGAATTTTGTAGATACAAGAGTTAAAATAGTTGAGTCCTCAAGACTTATTTCATCGATTGGTGCTTTTTCCACAAAGTAGCATACTAAAAGCCTATTATTCAATTTGTCATAAATAATTCCGTTCGGCCCGCCTTGTGTTTTCATAAATAGCGAATAAGTTTTAGAGGCAATGTCGGTTTTGAAAACTGTAGCGGTATTGCTTCCCGTCACGTATAAAAAGTTCGAATCATCAGAGGCGATGTCATTTAAAAACGAAGCTTCTTCTATCTTTATTTTTAGTTGTGTACTTCCATCCGAAATATCAAATCCTCTTACAGTGTTAGGGTTATCTACGACATACAACGTATGTTCATGTATCAAAATACCTAGTGGTTTCGATAATCCCTTTTTAAAGTAAGTTTTTTCCCCGGTTGAATCTATACTTATAATACTTCCGTCTCCGTAGTTTGAGATAAAGTATCGCTTTGTTAAAGTATCGAATACCGCGCTTTCAGGCATATTAAATTCCTGCGCATAAGATAAACCGGCAATGGTCAGATTCGTTAATAGCAAAAATTGTTTAAAAGACAAGACCCGAACTCTCTACATGCCTATGATTATAAAAACAACACCCAATAGCAGCATTCCTATACCGACTGCAAAAAACCTTAGTGTATTGGTATTAGATAAATCGCTTTTTATAAGTTCCTCATCTTTCGCAATTAACATAATAGGTTTTTTGCGGATTTCAAAGCCGTTATCCGCGAGTTGTTCAGCGGAACCAACAACAACAATCTCGCTGTCGGGTGAAATATACGTATCTCCGAACAGGTAATCGTATTTTGTGGTGTGAGAAGGCCCGTCATAGGGGATGAGATCCTCCGGAACGTGAACAGGTTTCTTGGATTTTTTAAAGTCGCTTTCACCCATTTCCTTTAGTCTCTTAATTCTTTCTCCGAGTGACAAAGTCTCATTAGAGGAAGAAATATAATAATCGACATCATCCAGACCCAAGAAATCAGCCCCCTCTGTATTGATATGGATGTGTCCGGTTCCATCATCCACATCAAAAGGTAATGAATTTTCTCCGCTAGCAACTATCTGCTGTGCTGCTTTTGATGAGATGGCGCTGCCTGTTGCCGATTTAAATCTCGTTGATATTGTTCGGTACCGATAGTAAATACAAGGTTTCTTTGAAAATGGACTCGATAATGTTTTATCGGTAACAATTTTTCCTTTTACTTTAACAGGACCTTCATTAATGTAATCTATTGGCTGCAAATTGGCTGCAGTAAAAAATTTAGATTTTTTATATGCCTTGTAAGCCGATACAATCAAACCGATGCCTATTAAGAAAAAAACAAGGGAAACAATTAATAATCCTGTATCCATAATTTTTCCTCCTTTATTTGAATTAACCCAGAATATTTTTCTTTTTAAATTTTAGATATTTATTAATATTTGTCAATGGGAAACAAGCTTAAAGTTCAAACTAATTCTCAAGAACTATTTTCCGAAGATTTACGATGGAATTTAATGCTAAAAGCCAATAGAGAATAGCAAAAAGCTGATGATGGGTTGTGTGTGGTTTAAATACGGAGAGGCAGGGATTCGAACCCTGGTTCCACGATAAAGCGGAAACACGAT
>CAZQNI010000357.1:0-2174 GCA_964594255.1 uncultured bacterium
ATTACTCCTACTATGCCGCACATTTAATAAATTAAATCTCCTTTTTTATAAAACAGGTAGATTTGATTTCCCCATTAGATATTTATCTATATGATGTGCTGCTTTCCGGCCTTCTGATATAGCCCATACAATTAAAGATTGTCCTCTATGCATATCGCCTGCCGAGAATATACCCTTCCCGGATGTCATAAAGTTTTCGTCGGTTTTTACATTCCCCCGGTTGGTTAATTCAAGATTTAAATCGGACACCAGTCCTTTGTGTTCGGGATGTAAGAAACCAACGGCAAGGATTACTAAGTCAGTATTGATTTCGGATTCACTTCCGGGTATTTCCTTCATGACAGGACAACTTTTGTCATCGCTCTCTGAAAATTCGACTTTGGCACATTGTAATTTTTGAACTTTTTCCTCTTTACCGGTAAATTTTTTCGTCAAAACCGACCAGTGACGCTCACAACCCTCTTCATGACAGCTTGAATTTTTTAATATCGAGGGATAGTAAGGCCAGGGTTCGTTTTTAGTTCTGCATTCGGATGGTTTTTCTAATATTTCTATCTGAGTTACGCATTTTGCGCCCTGTCTTTTTGCAACACCAACACAGTCTGCTCCTGTATCTCCGCCGCCGATTATAATGACTTCCTTGCCTTTTGCATCAATCAATGCTTCTTTCGGAATTTTTTCGCCCCATACTCGTTTGTTTGATTGAATTAAAAAATCCATTGCGAAATGTATACCTTTTAATTCTCTCCCTAGAATTTTCAAATCTCTTGGGACTCGACTGCCGCAGGCAAGACAAACTGCATCAAAGTCTTTTATTAACTCTTTAGCGGTAATGTCGACACCAACAAACGTATTCGTTTTAAATTGAATATTTTCTTTTTTCATTATGCTTAAACGTCTGTCAAGGATACCTTTTTCTAATTTAAAGTCGGGTATTCCGTATCGGAGTATTCCTCCTATTTTTTTGTTTCGCTCGAAAACGGTTATACTGTGTCCGGCTTTGTTTAGCTGATCGGCAACTGCAAGTCCCGCAGGTCCGGACCCGACCACAACAATTTTTTTACCGGTTCTTTTTATGTTTAAGTTAGCTTCTAAGAATCCTGATTTAAATGCATTTTCGATTATGGCGAGTTCGTTTTCTCTTATTGTAATTGCATCATCGTTTATAGATAAAACACAGGAATGTTCGCACGGTGCCGGACATATTCTTCCCGTAATCTCCGGAAAATTATTTGTAGCGGAAAGTAGTTCATTTGCTTTTTTCCATTGGTTATTGAACATGAGGTCATTCCATTCAGGGATAAAATTTCCGATTGGACAACCCCAGTGGCAAAAAGGAGTGCCGCAGTCCATGCATCGCGCAGCCTGTTCTTGGGATTCATGGTCTTTCCGTTTTATCGTAACATCTTTGTAGTCCTTTATTCTTTCTTCGATTGGTCTAAGCTTTGAACTTTCCCTTTTAATTTCTAAAAATCCGTTTATCTTACCCATTTTTTGTTCCGATTATTCTATTATCGATTTGACCCATTGTTTCATATTTTCTTTTCTTTCAGTCTTCAATATATGTTCATATTCCGACGGAATTACTTTTATGAAGTTTTTTGCTGTATTATCGAAGTTATCCAGAATTTCTTTAGCTCTTATACTTTCTGTATATTTATGATGATTGGAGACTAAAGATTTTATTATTTTTGAGTCATTTTCATTTAATTCTTTTAATTTTACCATTTCAAGATTGCATTTTGATTTGAAATCACCATCTATATCATATACATAAGCTATACCGCCGGACATTCCCGCAGCAAAATTTCGACCGGTTTTTCCTATTATTACTACTCTTCCGCCAGTCATATATTCACATCCGTGGTCTCCAACTCCTTCCACAACTGCATTTAGTCCGGAATTTCTGATGCAAAATCTTTCTCCTGCGATACCTCGTATGTAAGCTTCCCCTTTGGTGGCTCCGTAAAAAGAAGTATTTCCAATTATAACGTTTTCTTCTGAAGGATAAGTCATTTTCTTATCCGGATAGATTATTATTTTTCCGCCGAAAATGCCCTTTCCCACATAATCATTAGACATTCCTTCCAGCTCGAAAGTTATACCTTTTACAAGAAAGGCACCAAAACTTTGACCTGCGACTCCTTTAAATTTGAAATGTATGGTATCATCAG
>CAZQNI010000358.1:0-2172 GCA_964594255.1 uncultured bacterium
AGAGAACAAATTTGACTTTGCCGTTGCTGTAGATTTCCCGGGATTCAACATTTCCATAGCAAGGTATCTTAAAAATATGGGAATTCCCGTCTTCTACTTTATCACACCACAGGTCTGGGCATGGGGCAAATGGAGAATTAAAAGTTTATCTAAATATTTTAAAGCCTTATTTGTAATCTACCCTTTTGAAAAATCTTTCTTCGACAAAGAAGGAATAAAGTCTTTTTTTCTCGGCAATCCCTTATTAGATATTGTTAAAGTAGAAGGGAAATTAAAAACAAAAGACCTGCCTTCAGGTAATCCTCTAATAGCGATACTCCCCGGCTCAAGAGAATCGGAAATAAGAAGATTACTCACTCCCATATTAAAAGCTTTTAGAATATTTGGCAAAAATTATCCCGGAAGTAAAGCGGTGATTGCCCTGCATGAACAAAAAGATCTTTCTTTAACCCAGAGTATAGGAAAAGAACTGTTAAACGACGTCAAGATTTTTTACGGAAGAACATACGATATTCTTAAAGAGGCAGATCTGGCAGTTGTAAGTTCCGGAACAGCAACAATTGAAGCAGGAATATTGCAGACGCCTATGGTCATTGTATATAAATTATCATTTATTTCCTGGATTATTTCAAAAATTTTAGCTCGGGTTAAAAACTTCGGTCTTGTGAATATAATATTTTCCGGTAAAGTGGTACCGGAACTAATTCAAAAAGAAGTAAATCCCGAAAGAATTGCAAAAGAACTTGAAATGATCTACGAAAAAAGAGAAAATATTTCAAAACAGCTAAAAAAACTAAAGCCATTATTGGGCACTAAGGGGGTTTATGATAGGATCGCTAATAAAATCCTTTCTATGGTTCAGTGAGCCTTTCTTAATAGCACTTTTAGTGCGTCTATTGGGCTTGAGCTGGCGAATCGAATTTAAAGGTATTTCACTTTTAAAACAGTACAACTTTAAAGTTCTATATGTCTTCTGGCATGAATATTATCTTCCTGCAGTATACTCAAATATGGGCACGGGTATCGGTGTTTTAGTGAGTTCAAGTAAAGATGGAGAATTATCTGGCAGGGTCTTAAAACTTCTTGGATATAAACCCTTTAGACCAAAAACAGGAGAAAGAGAGATAAAAGCATTAGTTAATTTAATAAATTACGGAAAAAAGGGAAACCATATCGCGGTCACCCCCGACGGACCGGTTGGACCGAGGAGAAAAGCTAAGAAAGGTGTATTGCATATTGCTAAAAGATCCGGTCTGCCAATCTTTGCGGTATCTATTAAAGCTCATCCATATATTCGTTTTTCTTCCTGGGATAAACTCATGCTGCCCCTGCCTTTTGCGAAAATAAAAATTTCGGTAAAAGGTCCCATAAAAAATCCTACAATTGAAACCCTAGAGAAACACTTATTATAAAACATGAATACCTATCTCATCGATTCCAGAAATACAACAAAGCCCTATAATTTTTGTCTGCTTTCAACTTTAAAAAAGAAGAAATACCCTTTCGATTTTTTTGGGTACATTCCTCGGGATTGGAGGGGAAAATCTCCTGTAAAGGAAAACAATCTTTTTCTTCCACTTAGCAGAGGAATATTCGAAAACAAAAAAGCCCAGAGATTCATTGCTAACTTTACACAAACTCCGGAGATATTTTTCGGGCATCTCCGTTTAAGAGGAAAATTAAAGAAAAACACAATCCTTCATTTTCTGTGGTTTACGGTGCCAAGTATCGAAAAGGATATAATTCCGCACCTCAATAACGCAAGAATACTGCACACCGCTCATAATCTCCTTCCCCACAGAGAAAATCCTCGCGACTTTCAAAATTTAAAACAATTATATTCTTACATGGAAAAAATACTGGTTCACGACAACGAAACAAAAAACAATTTTTACAAAATTTTCAATATTCCTGTCTCCGTAACTACTATACCACACGGGAATGCCGAAATATTCTACAAAACTTTTGACAATACGACCGACTCAGAGTCAAAGAGTTTTTATTCTCAAATGTTTCCCAGTCTCAAAAGACCCATTTTCCTTTTAATGGGACCTATAAAAAAATATAAGGGATTCGAAACTCTTCTATCTGCAATTAATATTTCAAATAAAAAGAAACTCAATTACAGCGTAATCGTAAAAGATAAAATCAAAAAAGAAATAAAGAACCTTT
>CAZQNI010000359.1:0-2172 GCA_964594255.1 uncultured bacterium
GATACCGATGTTGAAAAGATTGAAGAGTCAATCAAAGTGGCGAAACACGATATTTCACTGGATGATACAATAAAAAACACCGATGATTTAGAATACCTCGATGTAATCTCTGAAGATGTTGTAACACCTGAAGAAGAGTACTACAGAAACAAATTTATTGAAGATATAAGATTCAGCCTCGATAGACTTAAGCCGAGAGATCGAAAAATTATAATTTACTACTTTGGTATGGAAGGGAAAAGGCCTCACACCTTGGAAGAGATTGGAAGAATACTTGGCGTCTCAAGAGAAAGAGTAAGGCAACTTAGAAATCGTGCGTTAAAACAATTAAGGGAAAACACTCCAATAGATGAAGCATTCATTCCTTAAGATTGTATTAATTCCGCATGATAAAGGTCAAAACAAATGGTTGAAAATACCCTTTTTTGTTATAATACTTATTGTTTTACTACTTATTCTTAGTGGATTTTTTTTCTTTAACAATCTTCAGAATTTTGTTAATGTGTCTTCTCTTGCTTTCTTGGAGACAGACAATCAAAAGCTAAAGGAAAAAGTTACCGACCTTAGGAAAAGAGCAGCCGAATTTGAAGGGAAAATTGATTCTCTACTTAAAGAACAGTATATAGCCTTTAGGGAACACAATATTATGGAATACATTCCTCAAAGTACTTTCAATTTTTCTCCGGAGAGCCTCATGGTAATGTCCCTGTGGGTCGATTCGGTCTTTGAAGTTACTTCTAAACTTGATTATTCTATTTTAAGTTCTATGCCTTCTATAATGCCGGTAAAAGGGCGTATAATACGGAGGTTTGGAAAACAAATAGATCCTTATACTGGCAAGAAAAAGCCCCATAAAGGAATAAGCATTCTTACTTCCTTAAACACTCCGGTAGTTTCAACCGGAGACGGTATAGTAAGACAGGTAGGTAATGACAAAGGTAAAGGACTTTTTGTAGAAATTGCCCATCCTTCATGCGGGCTGGTAAGCTCCTACTCTCATCTGCTTAACTCTGCTGTGAAAGAAGGAGAAAGTGTAAAAAGAGGTTCTATAATAGGCTATGTCGGGCAGTCCGGAAGAGCACCATATCCATATCTTTATTATGAGATAAAAAAAGATAATATTAATTTAGACCCGGAGAATTTAATTTTTGGAGGATTTTAATTGGGAATTATTACTGAACTGAAAGAGGGTAGAACCCCTTCTTTGGTTCAGAAGATTGCGGACTTTGAAAAAGTACAACTCGATGTTCTAATAAAAGGAATACTCGAGAGAAAAACCGTAATAACCAAAAACAAAAAAAGGGAAAAAGTAAAACCAACTGGAATTGGTTTCCCTCTTACAACAAAAGTTAATGCAAATGTTGGTACTTCGACCGATAAATCTGATATAACGTTTGAGGTAAAAAAAGCTATTTTAGCAGAAAAGGCAGGCGCGGACACCATTATGGACCTTTCTACCGGCGGAGATATTAAAAAAATCAGACAAGAAATCCTAAAAAAAACAACTATTCCTCTTGGAACCGTACCCATATATCAGGCTGCGATAGAAGCCGTTCAAAAAAAAGGGGGTATAATCCACATGACAGAGAATCAAATCTTTGAAGTAATAGAAGAACAGGCGGAAGATGGAGTGGATTTTATGACCCTTCACTGCGGCGTAACTCTGGAAACTTTCAAACGTCTTAAAAACGAAGGCAGAGTAATGGACGTGGTTTCCAGGGGAGGGACCTTACTCTTGACCTGGATGCTTTATCATAAGAAAGAAAATCCTCTATATACTAACTTCGATAAAATACTTGATATCGCTTCTGATTATGATATAACTCTCTCTCTGGGAGATGGTTTTCGTCCCGGAGCGATTGAAGATTCATCCGATAGAGCTCAATTCCATGAGTTGAGTATTCTTGGAGAATTAACTAAGAGAGCTCATGAAAGAGACGTTCAAGTAATTATAGAAGGTCCTGGTCACATTCCGATAAACGAAATCGAGATGAATGTAAAAATGGAAAAGAAAATCTGTTATGGAGCACCTTTTTATGTTTTGGGTCCTCTGGTAACGGATATTGCACCAGGGTATGATCATATTGTATCGGCAATCGGCGGAGCTGTGGCAGCTTATTACGGAGCTGACTTTCTCTGTTACGTTACTCCCTCTGAGCACCTTGGAATACC
>CAZQNI010000360.1:0-2166 GCA_964594255.1 uncultured bacterium
GAGTATTCCGCTAAAACAGGATAAATCTTTTTTAAATCCAAATCAAACTTCTCCGTTTCATTGATCGCCCCTTTCATCTTAGCAGCGCCTAAAGCAATTCTGTTATCGATTTCGTCAAAAAGGACATTTCTAACTCCAAGTGAATAAGATGTTGTGGAAACATCCAGACAAACAAACAATAAAAAAAGTAAAAAGAAACTAATTGAAAGCTCACGCATTCATCTTAAATTAAGTCCCCTCCCCCCAGGAGCTAAGATATTTTTTCTGTTCTTTTGTCAAAACATCGATCTCTATCCCCATCGTTTTAAGCTTCAAACGAGCAATTTCTCTGTCAATTTCCGATGGTAACGTGTAGACTTTCTTATCCATTTGGGACGCTTCGCGAGTTAAATAAACAGCTGCGTTTGCCTGATTGGCAAAGCTCATATCCATTACTACTGCCGGATGCCCCTCGGCGCACGAAAGATTTACCAATCTCCCTCCGCCAAGGAGGTTAATCCTACGTCCACCTTTTAGTTTATACTGAGTTACGTTTTCTCTTATCGTTTTCTTTGACTTACTAATTTTTTCAAGGTCTTCAAGTTTAATTTCAACATTGAAGTGACCCGAATTACCGATTATTACGTTATCTTTCATTGCTTTCATCTCTTTCTCTGTAATAATCCACTTGTCTCCCGTCACGGTAATAAATACATTACCTATTCCGGCTGCTTTCCTTTTGGGCATAACATCATAGCCTTCCATAGCGGCTTCAAGAGCCCTAACTGGATCGGTTTCAACCACAATCACTCTCGCACCCATACCGCTGGCTCTCTTCGCGACCCCCTTTCCGCACCACCCAAAACCAAAAACCACAAAATTACTACCGGAAATAAGATAATTAGTAGCTCGCAGGATACCATCGATTGTGGACTGACCCGTACCGTAACGGTTATCAAACAAATATTTAGTCATCGAATCATTTACTGCTATTACAGGATAACCGAGAACTCCGTCTTTAGCCATCGCCCTGAGTCTTATTACGCCTGTCGTTGTCTCTTCCGTACCCCCTATCACTTTATCCAATTCCGATTTATACTGGTTATGTAAAGTAGAGACAAGGTCTGCGCCATCATCCATTGTAATATCATGTCCGCTTTCAAGGGTATTTTCTATGTGACGATAATAAGTTTCTCTGTCGGCCCCATGCTTTGCGAAAACCGGAATTTTAAATTCTTTTACTAATGCTGCAGCAACATCGTCCTGCGTCGAAAGAGGATTGGAAGCACACAGAGTAACTTTTGCTCCGCCGGCTTTCAAGGTTTTCATCAGATTTGCAGTTTCGGTAGTAACATGCAAACACGCAGCAATCGATACTCCCTTAAGAGGCATTTCTTTCTCAAACTTTTTATTTATGCTTTCCAAAACCGGCATAAATCCTGAAGCCCATTCTATTCTTTTTACTCCCTTATTCGCTAAAGATTTGTCTGCTATATCATAATTCATCAACTAACTTCTCCTTTCAACTGGGAAACCTTGTCGGTTTCTTCCCACTTAAAGTTTTTATCTTCTCTCCCAAAATGTCCATAACAGGCTGTATCCAGATATTGCGGTCGAAGCAAATCTAGCTGTTCTATTATTTTTCTGGGGCGAAAATCGAAAACTTTCCTGACGGCTTCTAAAATCTTTTCGTCAGAAACAACTCCCGTACCAAAAGAATCGATATATATTGAAACCGGTTCTTCCATACCAATTGCATAAGCTATTTGTATTTCAACCTTATCAGCAAGTGCGGAGGCGACAATATTCTTAGCCACGTATCTAGCCATATAGGCAGCGGAACGGTCAACTTTGGTCGGGTCTTTACCAGAAAAACATCCTCCCCCGTGCTTTCCTAACCCCCCGTAAGTATCCACCATAATCTTCCTGCCTGTCACTCCCGTATCTGCCTGAGGTCCTCCTATAACGAACCTGCCTGTAGGGTTAACTAGATATTTGGTATTACTATCCAAAAATTCTTCCGGTATTGTTGGTTTAATAACTTCCTCAACAATATATTCCTTAAGCTTAGACGTTTCAACCTGAGGATCACACTGAGCGGAAATCAAAACCGTATCCACTCTTTTGGGAAGTCCGTCAACGTATTCAACGGAAACTTGAGATTTTCCATCGGGCCGTAAGAAATGA
>CAZQNI010000361.1:0-2162 GCA_964594255.1 uncultured bacterium
ATCGAAGACGCGCGCCTCTTTTCGACCTCGAGTAAGCCTTTACTCATTACTGATTTTGCTTTTAACCACGGTATGATTAATTCTATGGTTACAATACTGGAATGTGACTCTGAAAATATCGATATTCTGCGGGCATCACCCGATATCGATAATGTAGAAGAAATTATATCCAATAAAGATTACTCCGATATATATGTTTTCCACGCATCGGATGAATTAATCGGAAATTTAAAATCACAATTCGGCGAGAAAATGGACTCACTTGATGCCGAAGGCACCTCTTCGATTTGGAAGATAAATCATTAAAACGTATTTAGTTCTTAGTGGTTGGTTACTGGTTCGCGAATAACTTATCCCTCGCTCCCCCACGGGCGAAGTCTTTTTCCGAGAATAACCACATCACGAAGCCCCTGCTCATTATGTGCTTTCATCCAGCGCCCGATAAATTCAGGGTCGCCGGCCACTTGAGCTATTGCTGAAAGAGCATAAAGGTGAAAATTACGTTCGTCCCGGGTACCCAGAAGAACGAATATGGCATGCACCTTCGGCGAGGATTCGGAAAACTCTATTCCTTCCTTCGATCTCGCAAGTAATATCTCGAATTTATGTTCGCCCTCTATAATGATATGCGGAATCGCAAGGTCCGGAGTTATAGCCGTACTGCTTTCTCTTTCTTTTTCTACAAGAGCTTTATATATATTTTTCGGATCAGTATCCAATGATTCTCCAAGTTCATCTCCTATCTTTCTAAAGAATTCATCCAGTTTTATCTTACCTTTTATATCAATAACCGGACATTTTTCTACGATTTTATCGAAACGGTCAAGAGTAACCTCATCGCGCTCCAAAGAGAGTTCCCGCAGTTCATGCTCCAGAGTTCCCGTAACCAGTTCCCGGGCAGTAATACGCTGTATTAAATGGAGTATCGCAGATTCGCTCTGGACTCTTTTCCTGCCGTAAAACCAGTATGCGCAGAATCCGGATAAAGATAATATAATGGTAATAATGTAGGCTTCTCCGCCCATTTCCAGTAAAACAAATCCGAAAGCAACAATACCGGCAATCTGAAGCCATGGATAAAGAGGCGTACGGAAAGTGGGCCGGTAATTTTGTACTCCACTCTCACGGAGTATAATAACCGCGAAACAGGAAAGAACATTTGTGATGATAAGGACAATTGAAGCAGCTTCCACAAGAATTTCTAATCGCAGAAAGAAAGAAATTATAATAAATGTTCCAGTTAAAAATAGCGCATAGTGAGGAGTACCAAAACGGGAGTGTATTCTTGCGAAAATTTCGGGGAATAGCTTGTCCCTGCTTAAAGGTACAAGTGAACGGGCGGATGTCATAATTCCTGCGTTTGCCGTGGTCAGAAATGCCATAACCGCAGCAATTGTGATAAGTATCTTTCCGGGCAGCTTCATAAATGCGTTAGCGCTATCCGATATTGGGGTTAATGAACCAGAAAGAACTTTCCCGTCAAGTACTCCCACGGTAACAAATATCATCATAAAGTAGAAAAGCGTTACTATTGAAAGGGTAATAAGCATTCCGAGAGGGATATTTTTAGAAGGATTCTTGATTTCTTCAGCCATACTTGCCAGCTTCAATAGACCCGCGTAAGAAATAAATACATAGCCCGCAACAGAGAACACGGGCACGATACCCTTTGTAGCAAAAGGTTCAAAGCGCCGTATTTCTACGAAAGGCAGTCCCCTGATTATATAAAAAGTCATTATAAAGAACAAGACTGCCGCAAGAATAAGCTGCAGTATACCTGCCTCTTTAACACCTATCAGATTAATTATCAAAAAGATAAGACATCCCAGAATGGCAATCACATAGATGTTTACGTTTGCAAAAGTCATCACAAGCAGTGAAAGCCCGATTAGCGCAAAAGCACTTTTCATGGCGAGCGAGAACCAGCTTAAGAGCCCCGCCACTGTCCCGATTCCCGGTCCCATGCTTCGAATTACGCCGTAACAATCCGCACCTGCTTTTGGCATCGCGGTTGTCATTTCCACGAGACTCAACATACCCGGCAGTGATAATAATCCGGCAAGAAGATAACTTATAATAATGGCCGGCCCTGCTTTTGCGTATGCGATACCGGGCAAGACAAAAAGCCCCGAGCTAATCATTGCCCCTGAAGTAATACAGAA
>CAZQNI010000362.1:0-2159 GCA_964594255.1 uncultured bacterium
CCTTCCTCTGGGATATAAATTATAAATCCTGAATTTGTTTCGAACTTTTTCATTTGTTCAACAGGGACCACTTGAATTCTTCTGTTAATATTTTGCTTGAAGTCAGGAAGTTGTTCTCCAATTCCCAGAAAATTGATGATTAGAAAATTGAAAAATATAATTACTTTTATTTTTATAAAATTTGCAAATCCAAGAACGCTTAAAACAAAAGTGCCAACTCCTAATATCCAGAAACTGGAACCTGCAAAGCGTAGGGATGGAGCAGATAAAAACCAGAAAACGAGATTTAATATTGGTAAGATAAGAAAAAACCATAGTTGTAAGGAACTTTTTTTGTTTTTATAGTGAGACTTATTAAGACAAAGAAGAAGAAGAATTCCCTCTAATATCAGTGCTATGGGTATAAAAATGTCGAATATGTTTTCTTTACTGAAAATTCTAGATGCCCAAGGCCGAATCCAGTTCCAGTTCCCCAGAACTTTATCGGGAGAAGTTCCGGGTAATCTCGCCCAGCTCTGAATCCATCTGGCTTCGTTAATGACCACTTTTACAGGTAAACGCCATTCAAGAGGGAACGAAATAAAAGCACTCGGGTAGATCAAATATCCACTAAGTATTATATTTCGGACTATCCAGGGGATTAAAAGCAAAGCAACAAAAACTAAACTATAGGAAAGAACAGGCACCTTTTTTAATGTAGATTCCCTTTCGTTACTTTTGATCCAGGAAATCAAGGCAATCAGCGAGGCTATTAATCCAAAAACAAAAAAACTGACCTTTATAGTTATCCCTAATGCCGATATAATAAAAATAAAAAATAAATCTTCTTCCATTTTTCTCTTCTGGGTTAGAAGATTTAGCAGTTTAGAAGAAATAACTATACCTAAAATAAATATCGGTATATCCGGAGATACACTTGCAGTAGATCCTCTTAAAATGATGTTAATGATGGGCACCAGGAGTAACGATTCAAAAATTTCATGGCTTCGTATTTCTTCCCGTCTGTTGAGGTGTGTTTTGCCCCAGGGGTTTATTTTACTGAGAAGCCTGAATGCGCTTACTGATAAATGTATAAAAAGCAACAATAAGAATAAACCACTGGTAACACGGAAAGATTTGAGGGAAAGTATATTTCGTTCCAGCATGGCCGCAAAAAGAAAGTTTGAGTTATTAAAAGCTAATCTGGAGTGCAAATTTCCCAGGCCGGGAATAATCGGATATTGTCTTATCCAGCGGATGCTTTGTAAGTGATATAATCCTGCATCGTAAGGTCTTACAGGTCCAAAAGAAAAATTGGCAATTATTATTGTCACGATTAATATCAACAGCCAGAAGATTTTACTCTTGGGAATTTTTTCTCTGATAAATTCTAAATTACTTTTACGATGCCAGGAGAGACCTGATAAGCCGAGAATTGATATGAAAACCGCTGCTTCCCAGTCTATCCTGAACCATATGTGCCATAATTGCAAAATTAGTGTCGTTATGGCAAATCCGGACCAGAAAAAGAAAAATACATTGTTTTCTGACGAAATTTTAAATCTTAAAAGTCTATAGATCAGAATTCCTATACCAAGAAAAATTAAAATTGCAATTATCCAAAAAATTATAATTAATGCCATTCCAACAAACAAATTCAACAACGCTTTATCTCCTTCATTTTTTACTCAAAATCATGCGTTTTAAGTATTTTTAGATTTGTTTATTAAATTAATTTCTTTGCGGATTTTATTCCCTTATTATAATCGTTTATTTTTTGACAGTCAAGAGTAGATTGTAGATCTTAAAATAACTGCTGCGTTTATTATTGAATAATAGTTTGGTTATATAACCTTGTTAGGAGGATCTGAGTATAAAGCAAGAATTTCTACCTTTAGTTGAAACCGAAAACAAACAATACCCCATTCTCTTAAGCGTCGCATACGATTTTTTTGTGTGGTTTACTGTAATATTTGGAAATCTATGGTGAAATTCGACAAGAATCTGTTTGGGGCGAATGCTTGACTGTTTCATGTCTTCGATAACATTGTACTCTGCCCCTTCAACATCCATTTTAAGAACGTCAATATGATTGTGGCCGAATTCTCTCATAATTGTTGACAGACTTTTTACCGGAACTGTAATTGCGTTATTTTGCGTTTCTACTCTACGGAGAATTG
>CAZQNI010000363.1:0-2144 GCA_964594255.1 uncultured bacterium
GATGTTTCATTTATAAAAGTGAGCCGTAAAAATCTTCACCGTAATATTTTTACGCTTTCCTGGCCCGCAGTCGTGGAACATTTGTTTTTTACAGTTACAGCATTTGTTGATATGGTAATGGTTTCACGACTTGGTACGGATTCTATTGCTGCAGTGGGCCTTGCAAGTACTCTATTTTTTATATTTATTTCTGTTTTTGCTTTTCCTTTAAGGATTGCCGCCCAGGCTTTAACTGCACGATTTGCAGGCGAAGGGTCTGAGAGTAAAATAAAAATTAGCGGTGGAAACGTTTTGTTTGTAAGTTTAATTTTAGGAATCGCAATAAGTCTATTTGGATTTTTTGGCAGTAATGTGTTAATGAGTCTAATGGGTACAAGTGAAACTGTTTATAATCTTGGTAGTGAATATCTTACAATCGTACTTGGATGTTCAGTATTTGCTTTTGTTTATTTTTCTTCGACAGGTATAATAAGGGGAATGGGAGATACCAGAACCCCGATGTTTTTGATGGGATTGGGGAATGTTTTCAATATAATTTTTAATTACTTTTTAATATTTGGTATAGGTATTTTTCCGCGACTCGAAGTGGTAGGAGCTGCTATTGCAACAGGAGGTGCTTATATTCTTGGGGGACTTTTAATCCTGTTGCTTGTACATTTGAGAAAAAAAATACCTATTAAGATTTCAGATATCAAAAGAATAGACCCAAAAGCGATACAGAATATATGGAAAATAGCCTCTCCGGCTATGCTGGAATTTGGTATACGTAGAACCAGTTTGTTCTTCTTTTTGAAGATGGTTGCATATCTTGGTACTGCTGCCCTTGCGGTGCATCAACTTGCTCTAAGAATTGAATCTTTTTCTTTTATGATGGGAATTGGCTTTGGTATCGCGTCCAATACTCTTGTTGGTCAGAGTCTGGGAGCAAAGAGAGTGGATTTAGCCGATGAAAGCATAAAAAAAATTTCCTATTACGCAATTGCAGTTATGTCTTTACTTGCGTTCTTCTTTGTTTTAAAGCCGGCAGCTGTCTTCTCAATCTTCAAGCCTGAAATGGAAGTTAAACTTTTTGCAATGTTAGCGATTATGGTAGCCGCGTTTGAGCAAATACCATTAGCCTTTCTTATAGTTATTGCGGGAGGATTGAATGGAGCAGGCGATACAAAAACACCTATGATAATATCTTTTATTGGTTCTCTTCCTGTCAGGTTATCTCTTGCATATTGGTTTGCCTTTAAACTCGGTTATGGTTTTGCCGGTATATGGCTTGCGGCAGTTTGTGACTGGGTAGTCGAGGCAATCCTTGCTGTTTTCGCTTTTTATAAGGGAAGATGGAGGGAAACAAAATTTGATTAATGCAAAAATCAAATATCAAAATGTAAAATTACAAATCAAAGTTAAAAATGAAAAAAAGTAACAACAAATTACACAAATCGCACAAATATGTTTCTAGATTTTGAAGTGAGAGGGGAGGTACAATTTTAAATTTTTATATGTCATTCTGCTTTTTTATTTTTAATATTTAATTTTCCGAAGCGACTATTCATCTTTTTACTTATTAAAGAAGTTGATAAATATCAAAGTTTCGTTATTATTGTACTTATATGGATTTTGAAGAATTTGAGAAAGTTGTAAATGAAATTATAAAAGATATACCTGAAGAATACAGGCGGATTTTGAGGAATGAGCGAATAGAAGTTTTTTGCAGGGAATATGTTCCAATCGGTGTAAGGCAGCAATTTCCGGGAAAAATAGTTTTTGGGCTATTTGCCGGAATTTCGAAAAATAAAAAAAGAACACTTTCTGTTCAGGTTCAGCCGACAAGGATAGAGATTTACAAAGAAAGTTTCCAGAGAGTTTTTGGCGGAGAAATTAATGACGAAATGAAAGAACAAATTTATAGAACATTAATTCATGAAATAGCCCATTATTTCGGGTTTAATGAGGAAGAAGTAAGAGAGAAAGGATACTAAACGGCAAAGGCGCTAAATTAAGTTAAATAGTTGAATAGAAAAATAGTCAAATAGTAAAAAAATGTAAAACTTAGTGTTTTTTTGTCTTTATGTGCAAATAATTTTTGATTGTGGGTGGGTTTGGAACTTGACCCAAAAAGTTGTACCAGTGGGTAATGTGGGACTTGAATA
>CAZQNI010000364.1:0-2137 GCA_964594255.1 uncultured bacterium
TTTAATGTCGTTGTAATAAAAACAATAATTCTCCATTTCTTGCTAGGTATAGAATGCGGCAATCTTTTAAAACTATCTAAAGTGTACTTATAATAATCTTTGTTCGACCTCAGATGAGTAGTCTCACCTGGAAGCAGTTTTATTCTCTTTTTTATTTCAAAATTTTTTATCTTTCCATAGTAATTTACAGAGTATTTTTCATCCCCAAAAATTTTAGGCTGATAAAAAGCTAAATACCTTATTTCCTCAGCTATATCCGGCGCGCTCTTAACGGGAATACGATACCATAACTCTTTCTTTAAGATCTCCCAATCCGAAAGTCTCGGCACAATACCAACTAACGCTAACTCATCCATTTTAATTTTCTCTATTAAAAGCATAAGAATTTTAAAGCCTTTAGTCAAGGGGCGGTGCGAAGCACCGCTCTTGACATTGAATGTTTTTTTCAGTATGATATATAACAATAAATCTAGAATTTTAAAGTAAAAATTTAGGAGGGGAAATGTTTAAAAAACTAATTATATTATTATTTATTATTCTTGTCATAAATAAAGCTCCGGTTTTCGCACAAGTTATCGAGCAGGATTCGCTAGCTCTTGTTGAATTATATGATAGTACGAACTGGATCCACAAAAACAGCTGGAAAAAAGGACCGATTTCAGGTTGGTATGGGGTTAAGGTTAGTGGAGGAAGAGTGGTAGAATTGAGATTACCCTGGAATAATTTAAAAGGAACCATACCATCGAAAATCGGCAAACTGGAGAATTTAACTCTTTTGGATCTTTCCCGCAATAAATTTACCGGAAAAATACCTCCGGAAATAAGCAATCTAGGAAAATCAACTCATTTGAATCTTTCCAGCAATAAACTTACCGGAATACCTTCGGAAATCGGCAATCTGGGAAAATTAACTTATTTGAATCTTTCCAGCAATAAACTTACCGAAATACCTTCGGAAATCAGCAATCTCGAGAATTTAACTCTTTTGGACCTTCACACCAATCAGCTTACCGAAATACCTCCGGAAATCAGCAATTTGAAAAAGTTAACTTATTTGAATCTTTCCAGCAATAAACTTACCGGAGAAATACCTCAGGAAATAGGCAATTTGAAAAATCTTACTCATTTGGCCCTTTCCCTTAACAAACTTACCGGAGAAATACCTCAGGAAATCGGCAAGCTCAAGAATTTAACTCATCTGGATCTTTTCATCAACCGGCTTACCGGAGAAATACCTCCAGAAATTGGCAATTTGAAAAATCTTACTCATTTGGCCCTTTCCCTTAACAACCTTGCCGGAAAAATACCTCCGGAAATTGGCAAAATGGGGAATTTACACACTTTGTTTCTTCACGACAACAAACTTACCGGAGAAATACCTCCGGAAATAGGCAAAATGGGGAATTTACATAATTTGTTTCTCCACAACAATAAACTTACCGGAGAAATACCTCCGGAAATAGGCAATCTGAAGAATTTAACTCAATTATATCTCAACAACAATGATCTAAAAGATTTACCCGATCTATCGGCATTAACCTCATTAAAGCATTTAAGAATTCAAAACAACCAATTCACCTTCGAGGACATCGAATCCAACATAGATGTTCCATCTGATGAGTTTACATACGCTCCTCAGGATAGTGTTGGTAAAGTTCAGAACAGAACGATACCCCTAGGTTCAAATTTGACTATATCTGTTTTCGTAGGCGGCGCAAATAATAAATATCAATGGGAAAAAGACGGCAGTATTATACCTGGGGCTACCAATCCTTCATATACAATAAATTCGGCAAGTATTAGTGACGCAGGTAGTTACACCTGTGAAATTACAAATACCGTAGCTACGGAATTAACCCTTTATTCCAGACCTGTATTTGTATTTATAGGGCCAAACGCTGAAAGGTGAATCAGTAACATAGTCACTAGTCACTGGTCTTCAGTCACCAGTCAACTTAGGATTAGTAAAACAGCAGGTAGTCGAGCGAGGATTACGGATTAGTCGTAAAACTTCGATGCGAAGCAAGGATTAAGAAAAAAACTTATCACTTAATCCATAACACCTGGACTTCTAACTCGCGTTGCTTCTAATCCTAATTTCATCCGCGTCCTAATTTTAGGGTTTGGAGGTTGGGAT
>CAZQNI010000365.1:0-2132 GCA_964594255.1 uncultured bacterium
GTAAAGTTATGTAGCTCGATAACAGAGTTAAAAATAATAAACATCAGGAGGTTTAATAATGGATAAAAAGTCTGATATAGGTTTGATTGGATTAGCGGTAATGGGAGAAAATCTTGCTCTAAATATAGAAAGCAAAGGTTTTACAGTTTCCGTATATAACAGAACAATTTCAAAAGTTGATAAATTAATCGAAGGAAGAGCCAAAGGAAAAAATTTCAACGGAACCCATTCGCTGGAAGAATTCGTCAATTCAATTGAACAACCCAGAAAAATCATAATTATGGTTAAAGCAGGCAAACCGGTCGATGCGGTAATAGATCAAATTATACCTTATTTGTCTAAAAACGATATACTAATAGACGGAGGAAACACCTTTTTCAGAGATACCGAAAGAAGAGCAAAAAAGGTAGCCGAAAAAGGACTTCTGTATATAGGAACCGGTGTCAGCGGCGGCGAGGAAGGAGCGCTCAAAGGACCCTCCATCATGCCGGGAGGACACAAGGAAGCCTACGAAGAACTGGCTCCCATATTAACAAAGATCGCAGCTCAGGTAGAAAATGAACCATGTTGCGATTATATTGGACCTGGAGGCGCAGGTCATTTTGTAAAAATGGTTCATAATGGAATCGAGTATGCCATTATGCAAACTATTGTAGAAGCATATGATTTAATGAAAGATTTACTACACCTAAGCGCAAAAGAACAATCTGTTCTTTTCTCCAAATGGAATGATGATGTACTAGGCTCATATCTAATCGAAATTACCGGGAAAATCTTAGCTAAGGTAGACGAAGAAACCAATAAAGCTCTTGTTGACTTGATACTCGATGAAGCATCCCATAAAGGAACAGGAAAGTGGACATCACAGAGCGCGATGGATTTAGGCGTACCTATTCCATCAATCGATGCAGCCGTAGAAGCAAGGTTCATTTCATCATATAAAGACGAAAGGGTAAAAGCTTCCAAAATCCTTACCGGCCCAACAATTGAATTCGCCGGCGATAAGGACAAATTCATCGAAACGATACATGATGCCCTGTATGCCTCAGAAATTATCGCTTACGCCCAGGGCCTTTCATTGTTAACTTCAGCTTCAAAAGAATACAACTTTGACTTAAACCTTGGTAATATCGCTAAAATCTGGAGAGGAGGCTGTATTATACGATCTAAGATTCTCGGAGATATAACAAAAGCTTACGAAAACAATCCAGAACTACCGAACCTACTCTTTGATAAGTATTTCAGCGGTATTCTTAATATTAGACAGGATGCTCTTCGTAAAGCAGTCCAGATGGCAAACAAATGTGGAATTCCGTGTCTTGTAACGAGTTCTTCTCTGGGATATTATGACAGCTACAGAAAGGAACGCCTTCCCGCAAATCTTATACAGGGACAGAGAGATTATTTCGGAGCTCATACTTATAAAAGGATAGATAAAGAAGGAATTTTTCATACAGAATGGTAATAGGGAAAGGATTAGATAAAGGGTATCTTTCTAACGAAGAAGCAATTGACTTATCTGCAAGAGCTCTATCGGATATTGATTGTACAGATAAAAGAGTTCTCGTAATAATACCCGACCATACGCGCACTGCTCCGGTAAGCCTTTTTTTTAAGACAATATTCGATTCATTAGGGAAAAAAGTCAAAAAACTGGATTTTCTGGTCGCTCTCGGCACACATCCTCCCATGAAAAAAGAACAAATTCTAAAACTCGTAGGGATTTCACAGGGAGAAAAAGAAAAGAAATATCAATCTGTCGGTTTTTTTAATCATGAATGGGATAATCCAAAATCCCTTGCATCTATCGGAGTAATACCCGAAGAGAAAATTGAAGAAATAACTCGCGGGTTATTGAAGGAAAGCGTAGAAGTACAGGTCAACAAAATGATTCTGGATTATGATTTTCTTATTATCGTAGGACCTGTCTTCCCTCATGAGGTTGTTGGATTCTCAGGAGGAAACAAATACTTTTTCCCGGGAATTGCGGGTCCGGAAGTATTACATTTCTTTCACTGGCTCGGTGCGCTTATAACGAATCCGGAGATTAACGGAACAAAAGATACACCTGTCAGAGAAGTTATAGATATCGCTTCTTCATTCATCAAAACTCCTAAACTTTGCTTTAGTCT
>CAZQNI010000366.1:0-2112 GCA_964594255.1 uncultured bacterium
CAAATAACCCTCGAATAGAAAAAAAAGCTTTCGTTCGAACGGAATCAACAAGTAAAGCAGGTCCAACTATAAACCAAAATAAAAATCTTCTGTAGTATTCTATGTACTTTTTATACCAACTTTCCTTTATGAAGTTTCTAATCCAAAGCAGAAAATCAAATAAAACATCAACCACAACTACAAACAATAAACTTAGTAATAGAAAAGCAAGAATATTTTCCTTAAAAAACAGAAAGATACAATAAAGCACTATTAGTAAGAAAGTATTAATTAAAAACAAGCGGTTTATGTTAAGTAACTTTTTCTCTTTATGAATTTGCACCTTGTCGCTCCATTTCCTTTTTAAGTTTTTTCCCTCATTAAAAACAAGATATTTTGCCTCGCATTTCCAGTTATTCTTGTATAAAAATCTAATGCTAAGATCACAATCCATTATTTTCTCTCTTCATAAAAAATTTCTTCGTAATTATTGCAACAGTGAATAAAGGGACAAAAAGAGCTAGGATTACAGAAATAGGCTCTAAAAAAGAAACAGATTGGTCTGTTTTTCTTACAAAGATGAAAATAGAAAAAAAGAATAGTCCCCAAAAAAATAAAGAACCCAGAACCGGGAATACAGTAAATTTAGGAGAAGTTACTACTTTCTTATTAATAGCCCATCTTACTATAAAATAAGTACAACAAGATGAAACAATCGCTAGTATACAAAGAATTAATGAATTTGATCCTAGATAAACTTGGGCTGGAAACGTATTCAATACAAAACACATAGGTACAGCAGAAAACAATACGGAAAGCAGTATTACAAAAATGTAAATAATACTCTCCGTTAAGATTCTTGATGATATGGATTTTTCAGATGAACTGATTGTCAAAAATTTCTCCGGCCAATGTCTCCCCTCTACTTTATACGCAACTTCAGATACAACTACTATTTTATTATCTTTCACCTCATTTTCTATTTTCTTTTTTTCAGTAATAGGAATTTCCAACTCTGAAAGTAATTCTTTATAATTATCCTTGCTTACCCAAACTATAGGAAACTCTAAGTGAGCGAAAGCTTTTTCGTATCTACTAAAATAAGAAGAAAATTTTAGAAACTCTTTAAAGTTCATACCAGGAAAAAATTTATATCTACCAACTTTGAATCTTACCTTTGGAGAACTTTTCTTTATAACAATATATCTACGTTCTGAAGCCCAATCTGGTTCATAAGCTTTTTCAGACACAATTACTTCATTTCCATTCTGTACCTCATTCACAATTTGTTTCTTATCTTCCTCAGATATATTAAGTGAAGGAAGTATCATCTCTTTATTTTGAGAAGTAATTACAAAATATCTTACTCTTCTAATTAGACAATCTCTTAAATAGTTCGCATACTCTATCCTTTCTCTATTTGATGTAAAATACCTTTGGAAAAAAACCTTAGGAATTTTATATTTAAAATTTGGATTTTTTAAGATACGTTTAATCCAATAGATGCGAAATATTAAAATAAGAGTAATTAATAGTAGAATATAAATAAAAGGAATCCCAATTTGCAGCAGAAAAGATAGAAATCCTATAGAGATAACTATATAAAAAATTAATTTTAGCAAATTCATTTATTTTATCTCCTCCTTTTTTGACGCCCGCCTTATACCCTATTCTATTCTTCTATTTCTTCGCAAACACCTAAAAAACCCTCAATAAAACTCTTTATACACCAAAGCACCGCATATGGATTATCCACTGCTGGAGCAATTCCTGGAATCCAAATTTCTAAAAATTGGGACAATGCGACAGTAGCTTCTACAATACCAACATAAACTCCGGGCCAGTGCACATGTACGGTAAGCATAACTGTTTTGATGCCATCTAAAATTATCAACGAAGCAGCATGATAATTACCAGAGTTAAGCATTATAAGAGAACCCGCGATTATGCCTTCTATTATTGGGATAAAAAACGCAAGTAGAAGTAACGCTAATTTCACCGCACAAACTGCTACTATTAACCATAAAGCTACGTATACAACCCACCATAAGAAGTACCATATCCCCCCTCCACCAATTCCCTCAACCATATATGCGCCTTCTCCAGTCTCAGGATTTATTGCAATATATCCTA
>CAZQNI010000367.1:0-2109 GCA_964594255.1 uncultured bacterium
GATGGCCTCCGCATAATAAACGTATCCGACCCGACTGATCCGGTGGAGATCGGGTTCTATAAATTTTATGAGACCGGGAGTGCCCGTGGCGTTCATGTGGTTGACAGTTTAGCCTATATCGCGTATGGCTACGATGGTCTTCGCGTAGTAAACACATCCGACCCGACTGATCCGGTGGAAATTGGCTACCATGATACGGGAGGTTATTCTTACGGCATCCATGCGGTTGACAGTTTAGCCTATGTCGCGGATGGCGAGAGTGGTCTTCGAATAATAAACGCCTCCGACCCGACTAATCCGGTGGAAATCGGATTCTACGATACGGGAAGTAGCGCCCATGGCGTCTACGTATTTAACGGTTTAGCCTATGTCGCGGACGGCTCAGATGGTCTTTACATCATCAGATATACCGGAGGTTCAGGAGTTGAGGAGAATAAGATTTTAGAGGAAGGAGTTTCACTTCTTAACATCCATTCCGGAATTAACATTCAGTATTCTCTTACGGAAAGGAAAAAGGTAAAAGTTGAGATATACAATGTTCTCGGTCAGAGAATGGAAAAACTAATGGATAGAGTTAGACCTGCTGGTAGATATACTATCCACTGGAATGGGAATAGCGGTATTTATTTTGTCAGGATAGAGATCGGAGACAAAGTTTACAGGGAAAAAGCGATTATTCTCCGGTAACTTTGTCGGTTACGCAGGATCAACAGCAACTGCATGTTACCGAATACCTTGACATACGGAAATATTTTCGTATACTATAAAGTGCAATGTTTTTTTTAAATCAAATTTTTGTGTTAAGAACGAAATTACAAAGAAGGGCTTATAGAAAGTAATTTACAAAAAAGATAAGGAGGTAAGTATGAACAATATTAGTAAATCACTCATGATTCTTTTCTTTATTTTAACTGGATGTGATGTCCACGCGATTCAATTTTCGACAAATTCTGAATTTGAGGTCATCTATGAACAGAAATTTGATAAGAAAATCGATGAGGTTGCTTTCGATTCATATGAAAAAGATGGCAGTATAATGTATTATCCAAAAATAGTAGTCTTTAAAGAAAGGGATGATTTTACCGTGGAAAGGGAATATAAACATGAAAGATATGATGATAAAAAGGTTTTCAGAAAGGTAAATAAAGAAATCAGGATTTTTTCACCCAAGGGAAGTATGAGGACAAGTATACAGGGATCAGTAGAGACTCCTTTTCAAAGTGAAAAAATCTATATATCAGAGGGTGGTAATTACTTTGCGGTACTGCAAAGAACTAACTGGGATTATTTTTACTCCGATATGACTCAACTCTATTTTCCTCGAGATAAAATACGAAAAATGGAGAAAGAAAATGAAGAAAAGTTTTGCAAACTTGTTCGAGAGAAGTTTGAGGCAGAATATGGGAAATTAGAAGAAACAAATTTAAGTGTGTATAATGATGAAGGGAAAATGCTCTGGCGTAAGGAGCCATGGGAACTTCCCTATGATTCTGATTATACTATTTTTGTTTCGCCTAAAAACGGGAATATACTCTATGGAGAAGGCGTGGGGTACAGCATGACTTATAAACTTTATAATTCAGAAGGATTTGTTATGAAAAACATATCATCACAATTATATGGGTATTTTCTCCCACAATTTACCTTTTCAGAAAACTGGAAATATATAGGTGTTGGATATATGGAATTACCTCCGCATTTTTACCAAAAACTTCCAGGAAAAAGCTCTAATCCAGGAATAATACTTTTAGATTCCACATTTACTGTTATCTGGAAAAAACCTCTTGAAGGATACTTGATGGACTGGGTTATAATTTCTCCCAAAGGTTCTTATGTCGGCGGAGGAACACATACAATGAAAGGTTTGGAAGAACTCAGAGAAAAAAGAAGTGATAGCCCGCTTGCTCAGAGTGGTGGTTTTCTCTTCAATAAGGAAGGTAATTTCGTAATGAACTTACCCTGGTTAAGATTTTATGGGTTTGGTAAAGTCTATTCCTTTTCGAATAATGAAAACTATCTCGCATGTTCTATCGAGAATGACTTAAGACTTATAGATATAGACAAAAAAAAAGAAATTATGAGTAAGAAATTTCCAAATCCGATTTCGAG
>CAZQNI010000368.1:0-2109 GCA_964594255.1 uncultured bacterium
CCAACTTTCCTTTTTTAAGACGCTCGAGACCCCAAAAAGTAAAATACATAGAAACATACATGCCCATGGAAAGAGCGCCTAACCCAATAATAAAAGCACTGTATACTTTATCTAAATCTCCGCTATGAACGATTAAAGTTGCTTTTTTATTCATATTCTCCTCCTATTTGCGAATCCTTATCGACCATACACCATCTTTCTCTTCTATACCCAAAAGCTCCAGCCCCATCGATCTTACAGCCATAGGTATTTCCTTCTTCGAAGCCTGATGAGTTCCCCTAACTTCAATCACGTCACCCTTTGAAGCCTTTCGTAAAGCCTTCCTTGTTTCCACCAGAGGAACAGGACACGTTTCGTTTATACAATCAACTTTTATTTCAGCCATTTTCCACCCCCAAATTTAAATTATTTATTATTCTATTAGTTCTATCGAATTAGTAGAACCAATAATATATTCCTATTCCCGTTTTTGTCAAGGGGGTAATTAACCACAAAGCGTGCAAAGAACACAAAGTTTTAATTTTTGTTTTTACTTTTTGGCTTTTTTCTATTTAACTATTTGGCTTAGATTTGAAA
The DNA here is from genome assembly GCA_964594255.1 of uncultured bacterium. Classification (GTDB taxonomy): domain Bacteria; phylum Hydrothermota; class UBA3072; order UBA3072; family UBA3072; genus JAFGHJ01. The sequence goes on from CAZQNI010000368.1 coordinate 577, forward strand.
AATTTATGTGCTTAACAACCAATAACACGAATAACACGAGTTTTTTAAAAGTTAATCGAGCAGGCGTTTTTCTCCTTTTATTGCCTGTATATCTGTTACGTTCTGAGTAACCTCAAGGCACCCTATATACTTGTCCGATTTGCCTCTAAGAGCATAATACTCAATAAGAATCTTTTGTTTGCCTTTTCCTTCTAAAGGAAGATCGATCCAGAATCTTGCCTTTTCCCTCTCCCCTTTCTTCATCTCCATAAGTAGTTTTTCCACTTTATACAGGCTCTTCTTGGGATGGCAATCGTGAACGTCCCTGCCAACCACGCCAACGGGTCTTTTAAATATTCTAGTTGTATGCTTGTTCCAGGCAAGAACTTTATCGTTTTTGTCTAATACAGAGAATTCAAACGGTACCGCCTCTAAAACCGCCTGCAACACATCACCGGTTAAATTACCTATCATTTACACCTCCCTACTGAAAGATACGTTGTTATAATAATAATTTAACAAACAATAAAAACAAGTCAAGCACCCCCACTGCAAAAAAATATTTGAACCACAAAGAGCACAAAGAATATTTCTTACCAAATCCTAAATCCTAAATCCCAAAATTACTATTTGACCATTTTTTAATTTAACAATTTGACCTAGTTTCGTAGAATCTACATACCAAGGACGGAACATTCAGGTGGGCATCCTCGTCTATAAATATGGAACTTAAGTAAACAATCTTAAAAAAGGGAGGTGTTTTTATGGTTAAGAAAGATTTAGTTGATTACGATCCTTTAGACAGGTTTTTTGACATAAGGGAGGACTTCGACAACGTGATGAGAGACTTCTTAAGAGGTTTTGGCGGTCCTCTGTCAAGCAGAGAAGTATTTCCGGTAGCCGATGTTAAAGAAGACGAGGATAAATATACAGTTACTGTTGAAGTTCCGGGAATCGACAAAAAGAATCTGAAGATTACGATGAAAGATAGCAGTCTTCTTGTAGAAGGTGCGAAAAAAGAAGAAAGTAAAGAAGAAGGTGAATCTTATCTGAGAGTTGAAAGATCTTACGGGAATTTCCGCAGGGTTTTTAACTTTGATTCCCAACTTGATTCGAAAAAAGTGAATGCCGAGTTTAAAGACGGCATCCTGACTGTGACTCTGCCAAAGACCGAGAAAGAGAAACCTAAAGAGATCGAAGTAAAAGTTAAGTAAAGAAAACTAAAATAAAAACTAAAAGAGGGCTGTTTTCGCAGCCCTCTTTTTTTTATATAAATTTTTGCCATCCTTCAATTTAATAATTTAAAATAGATTCTTAAAATTTATGTACTCTTTCCTTACCCCAATTTAAGGTTTTGTATTAGTACTGTTATCTTAAGACTATGAAATTAAGTTATTTACTTGCTCTTGACAATTAGGCAAAGCTTATTATTATTAACTGCTTAACTCATGCGATTAGTACCTTAGTGATGTTTTTTATATTTTACGCGTAAATATACGGAGGGGGTTTTTTATTGAAATTCGGATATTTCGATGATAAAGACAGAGAGTATGT
>CAZQNI010000369.1:0-2103 GCA_964594255.1 uncultured bacterium
GGAAAGAAAGAAAATTTGATCCAGGAGTTTTGGGTCGTTTTTGATATTCAAAATAACTTCTTTTATTTTTTCCGAGTCATTAGACATAGAGTAAAGTTCAATAAGCCCCCTATAACCTAAAGGCTTAAAATTTTCGTTATTAAGTAAAGACAAGAATTCTTCCATTGCTTTCTTGAATTCTTTTTTATTCTCTTTTTTTGCTTTTAAGGTTAACATTTCAGCGTGCAGGAGATGAAGCGACGGTGTGTTTATTATAGTAAAAAACGAGTCACAGAAATTGGTTGCTCTTTCTTCCTCTCCAAGTAATGAATATATCCTTTTAAGGCTGTTTGCTACTTGCGGGGTTATTGCTGAAGAAAACTTTGAGTCATGAGAAAAAATAAAGGCTCGTTTTACGATAGTTTCCAGCATTCTTAATGTGTCTTTTTCGGAGTCAGAAATTGTTCTTCTGTTTTCCCATGCGAATTTTCTTAATGCATCGTCGCAAAATATTAGATAAACATATGTGTGGTTATTCAGAGGTTTCTTTTGTGCACTTCCAGTATAAATAGTTGGATTTTCGCAATAACTTATTTTGAATTCATCTGTAAGTTTATCGAGCATCTTTTTGTAATTTATCATATTCCTACCCTTTTTTCCTACCAAGCGGTAAGCGAAACCTTCCAATTCCAGATGAGGCCCAAAGAGTTCCATCGAATAAGTTTCTACGGGGAAAGAAAAATAAATATTTATTGAAGGGTTAAAATCCTCTTTTATATATTTGCTAACAAATTCTTCTGCCGGCATCATCAGGTCTTCAAGAGAAGGTTTTATTCCACTTGAGGTAAGAATTATGTTCCTGACTACAATATCTGCCGGGCTTAACCATTTCCCGTCATCGCACTTTAAAGGCATAATATTATTGATCATCCAATCTTCAAATGCCAAATTCGTTTCTCCGTTTCTTTTCTTTATCTTATAAGCTCTCTCCATATTGGTTCCTTTAAATGGGGAAGAGAAATCCATGGGTATGCCGGCTGCTTTTAATTGTTTTATATACCAGTTCGTGTTCATAAGAGAGAAATTGGAAAGCTGCACACCTTTTTTGTTTTTAGGATCAAACTTCCTTAATCCTTTTACTTCTTGGAGAAACCAGACCGGAAAGGTATCGTTGTCTCCGTAAGTGAATAGAATTGAATAATCCTCGGGAGTGGCCAGTAGGTTATGAGCGTAGTCGGAAGCGATCCAGTTTCCTCTTCTGTTAACATGGCTTTGTATGTTTGAAATGAGCGGTGCAAATCCTATTAAAAAGGATAGCGTTATACATGCGTAACCATACGAAATATTTATCTTTTTTAGTTTTGCATATATCCAGTATAGTCCAATGGCTATATAAAACATAAAAAGAAAGAATGCGGGAGTCCAGAAATAATCTCTTTCTCTTACCTCTCTTTCCCTGTGTGCTGGATTAGGGTCGGAAGGAGAAAATTTTAAATTCAAATAAAGAACAAGACCTAAACTAACAAGAAGGTACAAAATGAAAAATAAATAAAAAGATTTTCTGTCTTTTTTATAATGAATAAACATACCCCAAAGGCCTATTAAAACATATATATATGTGCCTGCTATCGATGTATACTTAAGCAGATTATTTGCATTGGCTTCTCTCGGATAGGGAAAATATTGCCATGAGAAATATTTGAAAAATATTTTTATCTGCTCGAATAATGCGACAATAGTAGAGAGATTGGTATCAATTTGAGTCTTTCTGGGAAACATCTTCATTGGTCCGTACTGTTCTCGTGATATAACACCCCATAAAGCCGAAAAGTTGCTTGGGTCTGCCTCATTTATTGCCGGATTAACTTGTGCTCTTACCATCAAATAATAATATGTTGTGATTCCTATTAAAATAAGAACTAATGAAAAGACAATTAATTTTGGGTTATTGAATATCATTCTGTTGGTTATTATTACAAAGACCAAAATTCCCGGAATAAGGAGCAAAGGCATTAGGTGAATGCCGAACGATAAAAAAATCAAATAAACAAGGAGCAGAAGATAGTTGTCGTCACCCCTCATTTTACGGTTTTCATCCCAGTGAAGAGCAAGCCATAAACCTAT
>CAZQNI010000370.1:0-2085 GCA_964594255.1 uncultured bacterium
CTTTACTGTTCCCCGGGAAATCGAAAGGAATTTTGCTATCTCTTTTTCATTAAAACCCTTTACATATAAATTAATAACACTTCCATATTTATCCGGAAGTTTTTTTACCGCGGTATTAAGTTTTTCAACTAAGTCATCTTTCTCCATCTTTTCTTCTACATTATTTTCCGAGCCATTATTTAAGTATTCCATATTCTTTTCAAAATACTTCTCTCTTCTTCTCTCTCCCGATTTTAATTTTTTATTCATCCTTATTGACTCATTCCTTGCAATTGTAAATAACCATGAAGACAACTTCGACTCTTCCTTAAATTTATTTTTAACAAGACTCCTGTACGCTCTAATATAAGTTTCCTGAACCACATCATCTATCGCATAATAATATTCAGAAAACAGATTTTTCCTAACTGCTTTTAAAACAATACCTTTTGTTTCCTCTATAATTGAGGCAAAAGCCTCCTGATCCATGACTATTCTTTATCTCTTTTAGTCTTAAATTCTTTCTTAAATTTTCTTTTCGGTTCAAATTCTTCAAGTTTTTTCGCCAACTTCTCCCGCTGTTCTTTTGTGAGAATAGAATGCATCTTAGCCAATCTTTCGGCAACAAAGCTGTCTGTTTCTTTCCTGTATTTTTCTCCCAAAACATGAAGTTCGTCCATAAAAGCAATGATTTCCACTTTCGACAAAGAGTCTCTTTTGACCATCTCGACAATCTTATTTTTAATATTCTCTTCTCGTTTCCTGTCTCGCATCATTTCAATCTGCTTTTCTGTTATTTCCATCTCCAAATTTTTCAATTCCTCAATTTGTTTCTCCGATAACCCTAAATCTTCCGCCATTCTATCTACCCTGCCACAACCTAATCTTGAAACATCTTCAGGACCTTCTCTATGCGGATGCCTGAAATGCGGTTTTAAGAAAGCTCTTTCTGGAGATTTCCTGCCACATCCGTTAAAAACGGCCAAAACAAACACTAATAATATAATAAATATATATTTTCTTTTCATTTATCCTCCTTTGTAGATAAGACCTTACAAACTCTAAATCGGTTCCCTTATTATACGAACAATTACCTTATTCCGCAATTAATCTCTTTAATACATAAAAATAGAGCACATAGCGCAGAAAAATCGTTGGAATGTAAAAATCAAATATCAAAATGGAAAATTACAAATCAAAGTTCAAAAATAAAAAAAGTGAAACAACGAATCACACAAATAACACGAATAGGTTTTCATTTTTTGCAGTTATGAGAAGAAATAATTTTGCATTTTCAATTGTCATTTTGCTTTTTAATTGTTGATATTTAATTTATCCCATATATAATAGCACAATTTCTTACTGGAACCTAAAGCACAACACCTGGGATTTATTGAAAGATTACTACTCCCTACGAACCAGAAAACTAAGACCTGAATTACTTTCGTTCCATATTTTTTACTCGTTCCAGGATCGACGGCCTTGAGGCTTCCATCATTTCGCGAAAATCTTCATAACGCATTGTACGCCCTTCAAAAGTACGTTTTTCAAGAGCCCCCAAGAAACGTCCCTTAAATTCTTCAAAGTAAGAGCCGTAAAGGTGATAGCTGTCAGCGAAGTGGCAGTATCGCCCAACTTTAACATCCTTACCTGAAATTTCTGAAATTCGCTTTGCGATTTTAGTTTGTAATTGAACAAGAGCAAATATGTTCATGAATGCAGCCTTATAAGCGTCATTCGAACGAAAACGGACATTCATATTCAGGAAAGATTCTCCGTCTTCCTCTGTAATACGGCACCAGAGACTTTGAAGGCAGGCAGGATCATAGCAGTCGTTGTCTTCCCACACTTTCCAGGTAATAGCTTGTGCTCTCCTTGTATAGGGCTTATCCGCCAGCTTCTGGCACATAATCTCAATTTGGTCCAAAGGTTTTACACTCGGCGCTTCGTACGCGAACAGTCGCTGATGGTATGTGTATTCCCAGCGTGTATCCTCCGGATCATTAGTATCCCGTACAAGATGATCCTTAATACCCTCACAAACTTCCATCACATACTCCTGCAAAAATTCAATACCCGCGGGAAAATCCTTATGAAGCATAGGCT
>CAZQNI010000371.1:0-2084 GCA_964594255.1 uncultured bacterium
AATTTTATTAAATCAATAAAGAACCATAAATTATATCAAAAGGTATCTGAAACAACTAAGGAATTTATAGGAAAATGTTACCTTAACTTGAAAAAAGCTCAGGAAGAATTAGGTCCGGTAGTTTTATTAATCAATGAAGATAAAATTATGAACAATTCAAATGTATTACATTCTGATCCTAAACGCCTAACCTCAGTTCCCCTCTTCCTGTACCGTAACGGAATAAGATCTCTAACATTTCTTGAAGGAATAAGCGAGGAAGAACTTGAAGCTCTCGTAACAATCATTGCCAGCAGAGAATATTCCTCTCAAGTAGGTCTATTAGAAGATCTATGGGAATCAAAATTTCCTCACATAATCTACCACGCCGTAGAAAAAACGAAAAAACTTCATGAATACGAAGATGATATAAAACCTCCGGCAGGAATAAACAGCCAGGATGTCACAATCCTTCCTGTAAAAGTAAAGAAAAGAAACCCTTCTCAAAAAAACAAACAGGAAATAGGTCTCAAGTACGAACAAAAGATATCAATAGACAGAGAACGCGCTTCTTTCCTGCTAATTGAAAGTATCAAAGATCTTCTTTCCTATGAAATAAATCATAGAAAAAGGAAAAGCATATATTTAATTCTAAAAGATTCCATCCCCAAATTTCTTCAAACAGGTAATCTTTCTGCTTTATACCAGACAAAAAAACTAATTGAAAATCAAAAGGAAAATAAACGTGAATTTATCGAAATTTTAAATGAAATGAAAGAAATTTTAACCTCTAAGGCAGCTTTACAATTATACATTCATGCATTAACCTCCTCCAATTCAAACAGAATAAAAAGAGAGGCAGCCGATCTTCTTGAATATGTTGGAATTTCAGGTGCAGATGAAATGATAAACGAATTGGAGATAACGAGCGATTTTATTGCAAAAGACTTAATAATATCTTTATTAAAAAATATTTTCGCCGAACACAAAGAGGAACTTGAAGTTCGCCTTGTTAACTCTACGGAAAAGACGTTTTCGGTTCTATTACTAATTATAAAAAGATTAAAAGACCCATATTTCCTACCCTGTTTAAAAGACCTGTTTGAGAAAAAGAATTTACCTCAAGTAAAAGAAGTCCTCTTTTCACTATTATCAAGAAAAGATATAATCTCATACTTAAATCATCCGGATCCTACGGTTAGAATTATTGTTCTTGAAAAGTTAAAAGCGATATGGACTCCTGAAGAATTCGAAATTGTTCGAAACAGGATAATGTCGAAGAGTTTCTGGCGCCTTGATAAAGATGAAATTAAAGCACTGTTACAATTACTTTCCACGCTTAAAACCGACGATACAATAAAAATTTTCAGCACAATACTCCGTAAAACTCACTTCTTTAAAGATAAAATATACGACATCAAGAGAATGGCTCTTCAGGCTCTACCCAATATTAAAGACGAAAAAGCAGTTGAACTTATATCGCGATACAGAAATTCAAGAATTTTAAAAGAAACAGTAGCAGAAATTTTAAAGAAATATGAAACAAACTGATATAAGAAATCTTATACTTTACTTTTCTTCTTCAATACATATAGCAAGAGTTTTCCAAACAAAAAGTCAAACTCTCTATCAACATGCTAAAAAAATGCATCAATTTCTATCGGACATCCTTAAAGAATTAAAACAAATAGAACTGTCAATCTCCGACAATCATCTTTTTTTTAACGATGAGAGAGCAAGCGTAGAAATGGGAATAATGGGGAGGTATAGATCCTTAATTCACGATTTAAAAACTCTGTCGATCGGCTCAATCTTATTCGTCAAGTTACCTGAACTCGAGGAGATTGTTTCCTTTTTGTGTTGTCTTGGTATGAATCTTGCCTCATCAAAACACTCTTTTGATGAAATTTCCGAGAGCTTAAAAAAAGAAGGGGTTAAATCCATAAAAATAACCCTAATAGAAGATTCAAACCAGAGAGATGGAATTCTCCGTTCCATAAGAAAAGAAGCTCTTTCAAGTCTTCTGGACTCGATCAGTTATTTGAAAAAGGTTACTATTGAAGAAGAAACAAATATTTTTGAAGCCCGGCAAATAGTAAGAAAAT
>CAZQNI010000372.1:0-2078 GCA_964594255.1 uncultured bacterium
TTCCCATGATTATGATTTTCGTTTTTCGTTTTATCCCTTTTATGTTCAGAGAAGGGAAGAGAGCTGTAATGGCTCACAAAGCAAGATTCGGTTATGTCAGGTTAGGAAGAGATATTTTTTCTTTGATTTTTCCGGTTATACATTCTTCTATTAGAAGAGCGGAACAATTGGCTTTGGGGTTACACGCTAAAGCGTACCAAGTAGGAGAAAAAAGAACAAATATTAATGAATTCCGTTTTTCTTCGAATGATTACTACTTTATGGGCTACTCCCTTATTCCATTAATTGTAGTAATTTTTGTGAGATAATTGCTTAAGTGAGTTGTGAAACACTATGTGGTTTCCCTTTCATGGGAAATTAAATATCAAAAATTAAAAATCAAAATGACTTATTAAAATGCAAAGTTTTTTGCCTTTTATGTTGGTTTGTTTTTCAATTCATTTTTGAATTTTTATTTGTAATTTTTCATTTTAATATTTGATTTTTACATTTTTCAGGCTTTGTTATTCTATAAATTAGATATTTTTTTGCATTAGAATCGTATTTTTAGTTTGAAAATTAACATGTAATCCCATAACACTTGACTTTTTTGTTTAAATTGTTTATTTTATTATATAGAGGATTTCTATAGGATTTTATAGAAAAAGGGAGGATATTTTTTGAGAGAGGAAACCGTTAACTTAATAGTTAAGGCAACGAAGCGTTATAAAGAAAGTGGAAATTTGGAAGAGATTCTTAACATTATAAGAGGATATTCTGGATTAGGTTTCTATGGAGAGGTTAGAAAATATACGGAAGAATTTATTGAAAAAGGTGGCAGTTTGGGCGATCTTATAGGTGTTTCTAAAGATATGCCTGAACAAATTAGAAATATAGTTTGTTCTGGAGGACTTGAAATAGACGGTGAATTCGATGCGGATTCTTTCCTTGAGATGGGCGAGTTGCTTTGGGAAATAGGTTCTCCGGACGAAGCAAAAGATAATTATATAAAGGCTTTCGAATATTATTCTTTTCTTGGGAATAAAGAGGCTGCACAGCAGGTCCTAAAAACCCTGAAAGAAAATTATCCGGATGATAGAAATATAAGATCTCTCGTGTTTAAAGATGCAAAAGGTGAAATTATTGCCAAACTAAAGGCTTTTGTTGCTAAACCTCCTAAAGATGAGGTGGATTTGAGGTATGCTCTTGGAAGAGATTTCCATGGTGAGAGTATGCTTTCGGAGGCAGAAGCTAACTATAGAAGGATTTTGGAATTGGATAATTCTCATAATTCTAAAAGATTACTGGTTGCCTTATTAAGACAGAAAGGTGCTCTTGGAGATTCGATCAGTTTGGCGAGAGAATTAGCAGTAGAAGAAAAGTTAGAAGAATTATACTCTATATACGAATCTTTAAGGGATTCAGGTAAATCGAAGATAGGTGAAGATGTTTTAAAAGAAATATATGGTATTAATCCGGATTTTAAAAATGTTAAAGAGCTTCTTGGAACATTATCTGGAGAAAAAAAGTTGGAGAAGGTTTCTGTAGATGTTTTCTTTGAAGAAGAAAAAGAAGTAAAATCAGGAGATGTGAGTTCAAAAGATGAAGATTTTGGGGATAAAAAAATCGTTTTTCTGTAGGAGATAATAGATGAATTATGAAGCTTTTTACGGATTAAATAAAGAACCTTTCCGTGATATCCCTGACCCAAATTTGTTTTATAGTGGTCCTGAACATACCCGGGCACTTGTTAAATTATTACACGTTATAAAAAAGAGTAGAGCGCTAGGTTTATTAACCGGAGATGTTGGATGTGGTAAAACAACGATTATTAGGAAAATTTTCGCGGAGCTTGACGAAGAAGAAGATTATTCCGGCAACCTTATGACGCTTACGCAGCCGGATTTTTCCGCTATCTGGTTTAATAAAAAGTTAGGCGAATTGCTTGGTCTCCGACTTGACTCTAAAGGCCGTACAGAAATGAAATTGGAGTTGATCGGTGAGCTAGAGCGCAGGCATAAAGCTAATAAGAAGACAGTTATTCTTATTGATGAAGCCAACAATATTACAAATCCGGAAGTAATGGAAGAAATAAGAGG
>CAZQNI010000373.1:0-2076 GCA_964594255.1 uncultured bacterium
TATTCGTGTGATTTGTTGTTCCTCTTATTTTGGAGTGGTGAAGGGATTCTGTATTCGCACCGATTGGTTTCTGAATTCTTTGTTATATGGAGAATTTGTAACTAAGTAGTTTGTATATTAATTTTGCGGCGAGGAAGTCCGATGCCTTGTTTTCGGTTGGACAGAGTTCTACAACATCAAAACCAATTAAATTTCTGTTTTTACAGACTTCTTTCAGAAGCTTCATCACGTCATACCACCCTAATCCGCCCGGTTCAGGGGTTCCCGTGGACGGGAGAACCGCCGGGTCAAAAACGTCCAGATCTAACGATATGTAAACATTTTTGTTAAGTTTGCCTATGGCTTTTCCTATCCATTCTTCGGAATTGTAAATATTCTTGGCAAAAAAGATGTTGTTCTTATTGATATTTTTTAATTCGGATGAATCCAGGCTCCTTATTCCTATCGAAATAATATTGCCATTTATTTCCTTTACTCTTGCCATTACACAGGCGTGGCTGTATTTGTTATCAAGGTAAGAGTCTCTCATGTCAGAATGTGCGTCGAGATGAAGGATTGAGATATCTTGATAAGTTTCATGGTGGGCTTTTATAGCAGGAAAAGATATAGAATGTTCGCCACCAATTGTTACGACAAATTTTCCGTCTTTTATTAATTCCGATACTCGATCATAAACGCATTTAATCATTTCTTCGGAACTGTTTGATATAATTTCCTCTGAGGTGAATATTCCGTTTTTATATACTTCAGAATTTGTCTCAAGGTCGTACAGTTCCATATTCATTGATGCTTCGATTATTGCTTTTGGTCCTCTGTCCGATCCTTTTATCCAGGAACTCGTTTTATCAAAGGGTACAGATAAAACAACTATCTTTGAATTTTTATAGTTAAAGAACTCATCGGGAAGCCCGCCGAAATTGTAAGGGACAGATTTAGACATTTACTTTAAAGTTACGAAAACTGCGGCGGCAAGGACTGTCGTCCATAGACCGTCTTTATTTCCTTGTGCAGATTGACAGATATTTCTCGTTTTAAAGATATGCTCACTTGCTTTGTATACCTGTTTCCTTTCATCCCATGCCTGGTCTGGATCAAAAGGGATACCCAGAGTTGAAGCAAGCATGGTGGCTGCCAGATCTTCAGCGTATTCACCACTTTTTTTGGCGGTTTCTCCAAAAGCATTGTGTTCTGATAGATAACCGTAATTGTCTTTTTCTTTAGGGACCGCAACTCCAATAGCGGCAGAGATAAGCCGGTTGGGCTCGTTAGTTGCATTTCTTGCCATAACAACAAAAGTGATTCCTCCGGGTTTTAATTCCTCAAGGCCCTTATCTTTAGTGATTTCTTTGCAATAAGGAGGCAAAATACTTGAAACGTTAACCAGATTACATTTTTCTATCCCTGCATTCCTTAATGCAAGTTCAAAGGAAGCAAGCTTATCTTTATGAATACCGACACCCTTGGTAAGGAACACCTTTTTTGGTATCATTTGTTAACCCTCCTTTTTGTCCAGTAAATAGTTAAATTTCTTCTCTTTTCTTTTTTTCCAATTCTTCTTGTGGTAAGCATAGCTTGCTAAAAGCGGAAAGGCTATCGTTGCTTCGGAAAAAACCATTTGTTCGGAACCTTCGTCAACTTTTCCCCATGAATGGGCTTCTTTTAGAGTCGAGCCGGATAGACCTCCGTCTCTTTCGTCGGCGACTGTTATCTGTATGGCATACTTATGCATGTTCGCATTTTTTCCAAGAATATCGGCAGCTACGGTTACATCCTGTGCAAAGTTTTTAGGGACTCCACCTCCAATCATTAAAAGCCCCGTTTCTTTAGAATTTACCTTGATTTTAGTAAGCTCCAGAAAATCCTTAACGGAGTCTATCGACACTTTCGCCTTGTCTTTTCGTTTCCATTGATGGTGTACGAGACCAAAACCAGCACTTGAATCTGAAAAAGCGGGTACAAATATTGGCAGATTTTTTTCATAAGATATACGGACTACAGATTCTTTGCCTTTGTTTTTTTTCTTCAAATATTTACCCATGAACTTAATAAATTCACGAGAAGAGTAGGGGGAGGACT
>CAZQNI010000374.1:0-2066 GCA_964594255.1 uncultured bacterium
ATCCCGTTCTCTGGACATATTCGCTTATAGAATGGAAAAGTTTTTCTCCCTTGTGAAGAGCATCCGTGATTTTCCCCCTTTTAAATCCAAAATGCACTTCTTCCCTGCCCGATTTAAGTTTAAGCACTCCATCTGCTTCATGTAGAGATAAAAACTGTAATATTTCAGGGACAGAGAATTCTTGTATACTACCTTCCATTTCCATATGGCTCTAACCTCCAACTTGAGAATATTAAAAATGAATAAAATAATATAAGAGAGATGGTAAAAATGCTGTTCCCGATAGAAGTTCTGTATTGAAAAGATTTTTCAACTTGAAATAGTACGGAATTCAGAAAGATTAAAAGAAAAATAGCTGCGAAGAAACTAATTGTCATTCCCTCAAGATGCCTCTTTTTGTAAAAATGAGCGCTTCCCGGAATTGTCAAACTCATCAGTATGTTACTAAATTTATCGACTTTAAATGCCTTTGCTGTTATGCGCCTTTTAAGTCTCTCTCTTATGGTTTTCGATTTTGTCAATGATAGCTTTGTAATGCATGATAAGCACATATTTTCTTTATTTTCATCAGTTAACATGAAACTTTTACAAATTGGACAGTATTTCTCTTTTTCTTTTTTAAAAACTGCCATTATCGCAATACAAATTCCTATTATTATCATTACATATAAGTTTTTGCCTGCTAGATTCTTAAACAAACCTTTGGGGACAAAAATATACTTATAAAGCCACCTTTCGGGTGGATACCTGTATAGAGGTATCTCTTTTCGAGATATTTCAAGAAGTTGGATTCCACTTCTTTCCATTTGATTTGTCGCTTCGTCAAAGTTGAGTTCATTCAAATGAATTTTAATAATTGTAATATTCGCTATCTCATTTTTTGGATCAGAAATGAGAATGCTTTCACACATGTTAATAGCTCGAGCAGTATCTCCTCCGGCATAATAAACTGAACACAAGTTCTCTAAATAATTTACATCTCTTCTTATGTTATAACCTTTCCCAAGAAGATCTTCAGCCCCGGATAAATTTCCTTTTCTGGCTTGCTCTATCCCTTTTATCGAGTATCCATAAGGCGTCACCGGATAATCAGGTTCGTAGCTATAAGGATTAAATCGTGTTTTGAATTCTTTGTAGATAGAGCTACGCGGATTAAAATTACTGCTTAAAATATATGAGTATGAGACCAAAATGGGAAGTAAAATTAAAAAAGTAGCACATCTGATTAGATTCGATTTATTCATTTTTATCAAAGACATTGCTACAAGTATAAGAAAGACAATTTGTATAGGCAGCCATACAAACAGGGAAAACAATATGGCTCCAATCCATAATCCGCTAAGGTTGATTTTCCCTTGTAGCCATTTCGTAATATAGCTAATAAAAAACGCAATACTGGCTCCGACTGTCGACAGTAGAACCCAAAAAGAGAATAGAATTAGAAACAATATTAAAATTTTTATCAAAAAAACTTTATTATTTAGGAACTTGATAGTCAAAATATAGCTCCATAGGTGTTTAGCCATTCTAAATAGGTTTGGGAATCTTAATTTCGCCATTGTTAGGGGTACGCGCTTATTTGATGGGTCAATCTCTCTTGCAAAGGTAAGTTCTCTTTCTCCTTTTTCGGTTCTTCCTTTTTTAAGGTCGGCTATACCCCAGCTTAAGTATTTATTAGCAAGTTTGGAATTTATATAATTGTTATCCTTCCTTATAGCTTCTATCAGTTTATTTTCCGTAAGTTCACTTTCTTTGAAATTTCCCTTTGATAGCAAAAGAGAATCCAGCCGGTAAAGTTCTTTAATTGAATAAGCATTAGCTAAAGAGTTTTTAAATGATGCTTGAAGATCTTTTGCTGAGGAGCTTTTAGACCCTATCAATTCATTGTTTATATGACTTTGACCTATAAGAGATAGTATTATTACGAAAAAGATCATTGCAATTCTATTTTTCTAAACTCAATTTCTAAACTCTTTTTTTCTGCCTTTGCTTCAATTTTAAAGGGACAAGATATACCTTTTTGCAAACGAAAATCAGAGTAGTTAATTATGATTTTGTTATCCCGG
>CAZQNI010000375.1:0-2065 GCA_964594255.1 uncultured bacterium
GTTACTCTTCCAATCGGTATATCCGGAACCTTATTTGAATCGAAGTCCACAAACCAGTTATCCCAGGAGGAATTTGAGCTGAGATATCCTCCACTCTGATAAATGGTCTTACCTTCCGTGTGTATGGGAATAAAAGAAGTTTTTCCTATACCCATCAAATTTTTATCGTCGTAACTGCCGTCACCAAACAACAAAACATAACTAACCGGCGGATTCCAGTTTTCCTGCGTCCAGTATAAAAATCTCTTTATCGCAGAAGGGTCTCTCACTCCATATGAAAAATTATCGTAAATATCATCTATTTCTATAACTCGAGCTTGAGGTGACGAAATACCCCTGAGGTTGTTTTCTCTCCAGCTTTTTAATCTCGAAGCCTGCGCCACAAACTGATTATCGGTTATAACAATCCAGTCAGCCCCACCCTGGAAAAGTGAAGTCGGATCCGCTAAAGATATACCCTCAACAGAATATGGCAAAGACTGCAATAAGATTTTCCTGGAATCTGTAGGAAAATTTGCATTACCATTAGTGAAAGTATGGGTTATTAAAGAAGGATTTCTTGAATCGTTAATGTTTATTACATAAGGATTGCTTGAAAATCCTTCTACCGTATAATTCCTGATTGAGGGTTGGTCTTTTGTTATCAATAATTTATTCTCATTTGCGATTAATTCTTTTTCGTATATTACTTCTACATAATCCATAATTATGGATTCTTCGGGAGTTTCAAGCGTAAAAACTAAATTATTTAAACCTGAATGGAGTGCATTTATTGTATCTGTAAACACAGTTCTGTCTTCAGACTCATTACCCTGTGAAGCAATTGTTTTTGAAACACTCTGTCCGTTTAAGGAAACCTCTATATCATAATTGCCGCTGGTTTTGGGATAAAAAGCCACATTAATGATTGCTTGGTTATTGTAATTGTTCAAAACATTAAAAGTAGTTTGTAGTCTATCGGCATTATCCTCTGAAGTGCCTCCTGTCGTATTTAATTCTTTCCATCCCCATACAAGACCGCTCTTTAAAGGGCTATACACATCTTCTTCAAGATGAATTGTGTCTGTGAAATGGGTACCGTTATCACCCCCGTACCCGGATATTTCTTCCATTTCTAAGGGGTTTTCTCCGTTAAAACGCAGCCAGTAAACATTCGTGTCTGTATAAGGGTGATAATAAAAAAACACACCATTATTAAACCTATTTCTTTCCCAACCGGAAAGAGAATGCGCATAAAAAATAATTCTTTCATCCCCTTCAAAAGTTCCGTCTCCGTCAACTTCATATATTGCCGGCAATACACCCGGAAGTGTATCCATGGCTATTAGACTGTCCATTTCCCAACGCATTATCCTGTCATATCCGCCAAGAATTTCTATTTCTTCAGGGTCAATCGAAGAAGGGTCTATTCCCGCTTCCTGAAGATCTGCCGGAGTAATTTTATATAATCCTTCCGTTGTGGTTTTTATCTTCGCATATAAAAACGCTCCCTGACGTAATTTTTGAATGGCCGAGGTTCTTATTCTTTCGCCTCTGATTTGATTCAGGAAAAGATGAGAATTCCTTCTTTGATACCCCCTTGGGCTTATCCATTTGCCGCCTCTAAAATAAATCTTAATCAAAATATTTTTTCTTATCTTTACATTTCTTCCGTCAAAAGAAAACGGATTTATCATTATTGTTGCATTACCATGAGGAGAAGGCCTGTTTTCACTTATTGTTACAGGAGACGGAGTGTAGTTTTTAGGAACTTTTCTTATTTCGTTTTCTCCATAATGATGAATAATCGTTGGCGTTTCTCTCTCGGTACGAGTACTCAAAACTTTATACTTTAACTCAACTCTGCCTTTTACCGGTGTCAATATTCTTCTTTTAACTGAGGCTAATGCGGGTAAACCCATTCCTTCCGGGAGTTGTCCGCCGTCTTTTAAATCATACTGGACTTTATCTCCAAGCTTGCTCTTTTTATATTCTGCGGAATACTCAATAACCAGGGAATCAGGAGTATCTGAAAGTACAGTGATTAAAGAAAATAAATAAAATATAATCATAACTTTTCGGCTTC
>CAZQNI010000376.1:0-2056 GCA_964594255.1 uncultured bacterium
TCACGCATCTGCACTTACAGACGGCACTGAAATGCTGAATGAAGGTGACCAGGTGCAGTTTGACATTGTGGAAGGGAAGAAGGGAAGAAAGGCTGAAAACGTTAAGCGATTAGAGCAATAATTGTTGAGATAATAAACTTTTAAAGTTTTTTATATAAGATAGTTCATTAGGAAACAGTTCCAGTAAAGAAGCTTGTAATCAGATGAATATTGTTTGCTACATTCGTATGATTTCTTAAATTCTATTTATATATCTTTTTGTAGTATTTCTGATATTCGCCGGTTACGACTTTCTTTACCCAATCTCGATTGCTTAGATACCAATCAATTGTTTTTCGGAGCCCTTCCTCGAACGGAAGGGTGGGTTTCCAGCCAAGGTCTTTTTCGATTCTGGAACAATCGAGGGCGTATCTAAAATCATGGGCTTTGCCGCGTGGGTCGGCGATGAACCGAATGAGTTTATCGAGTCTGGAGTCACGAGTCGTGAGTCCTGAGTCCCGCCCAGCCTTTTCTTTCAGGATATCGCAGATGAGTTTTACTACTTTCCTGTTTTCCATCTCGTTTTCTCCGCCAATGTTGTAAATTTCGCCCGGTTTCCCTTTCCTGAGAACGAGGTCAATAGCACGGCAATTATCTTCCACATACAACCAGTCCCTGATATTCATTCCTTTTCCGTAAACGGGCAGTGTTTCTCCTTCGAGGGCGTTTTTTATCATTAGAGGTATTAACTTTTCAGGGAACTGATATGGTCCGTAATTGTTCGAACTTCTTGTAATTATAACCGGAAGAGAATACGCTTTGTAATATGAACGGCAAATTAAATCTGCCGCAGCTTTACTCGCAGAATAAGGACTATTGGGCAAGAGAGGAGAACTTTCCGTAAATTTACCTTTTTTCCCGAGTGAACCGTAGACTTCGTCTGTAGAAATGTGGATGAAAAGTTTAGGTCTTAGGTCTTGGGTTTTAGGTTTTAGTTTTTGCCAGTGGGTTTGTGCGGCTTCAAGTAAAACCTGAGTGCCTTTGATATTTGTATCTATAAAAGGTTCGGCGTCAAGAATACTTCTATCTACATGAGATTCGGCAGCAAAATTGATAATAGCATCAGGTTTTAGATTCTTTTTAAAGTATTTCCCAGAGAGGAGGGAATTCACTAGGTTTCTGTTACATATATCTCCCTTAACGAAAAAATAACGTGGTTTCTGGTTTCTGGAAGAAATGCCGTATTTTTTCTCAACATCTTTAAGGCTTTCAAGATTACCCGCGTATGTGAGTTTATCTAAATTTACAATTATAACATCATCGTAATTCCCGAGTTCATGACGAATAAAATTGCTTCCGATGAATCCGCAGCCTCCCGTCACCAACACCACCATAGGTTTTAGGTCTTGGGTTTTAGGTTTTAGTTTTTTACCCATCTTATTTATCAAACACCTAAAACCTGAAGTCAACCTTCAAATCTTTCAGTAATGGAAGTTTTCTGTCTTTTTCCGATAAAATCGGCTTCCCGGAAAGAGGCCATTCTATACTTACTGTCGGATCTTTCCAGAAAAGACCTCTTTCATGATCCTTCGAGTATTCCTTGCTTGCCTTGTAAGCGATATCCGCTTTTTCGCTCAAAACGAGATAACCATGCGCAAAGCCCGCTGGTATAAAAATCGTGTTTTTGTTTTCTTCTGACAGGTAATCACCCGTCCATTCCCCAAAATAAGGGGAACCCTTTCTTATATCAACGGCAACATCAAATACTTTTCCTTTTACACACCTTACAAGTTTTGCCTGTTCCATCGGAGGTATTTGATAATGTAGTCCTCTAAGCACGTTTTTTTTGGAGCTCGAGTAATTATCCTGTATAAAGTTTTCCTTGATTCCCGCTTTTTCAAAGGCTGATTTTTTATAAGTTTCCATAAAAATACCTCTTCCGTCATTAAAAACCTGCGGAGTTATAAGAATTACATCCGGTATAGAAAGTTTTTTAAATTCAAAATCCATTTTATATACTCCTAAGTTTTTAATGTATCCATAAAAGAGGTTAGTGAATCTTTCCAATGCGGCATTA
>CAZQNI010000377.1:0-2054 GCA_964594255.1 uncultured bacterium
TTGATGGTTTTGCAGATATGATAAATATAGCAAAGGAGATTAAATGTTAGGCTTTTTAGTTACGCTACATGTATTTTTTGCAGTTCTTTTGATTGTAGTCATTCTTATGCAGCAATCTCAGGGTGCAGGTATGAGTTCTATCTTTGGAGGAGCGGGTGGCGGATCTTTCTTTGGGGGGAGAGGGGCTTCGTTGCTTCTGCGGAAAGTAACCATAGTACTTGCTATTCTCTTTTTTCTTACTTCGACTACAATAGCTATTAGAGTGCCCAGGTCGGCTGGAAGCGGGAAAGGAAATATAGAGGAGAGATTAAGAGAAAATTTACCTGGGAGAGTAGGGGTGCCCTTTGAGCAAGGAGTTCCGGAAGAGGGTCGTCCAGAGGGTTTGATTCCAGAAGGTAGTGCAGTTCCGGAGGAAGGTGCTCTTCCAAAGGAAAGCAACTGATACAACTTGAAGGAGGATTTTAATGTTTGCAGTTTTTGAGGCTAAAGGATTCCAGTATCTTGGAAGTCCGGGAGTGAAGTTGAGAATTCCCCGGTTGGATAGTGAGATTGGGGGAAAAGTTACTTTTGACAAGGTTTTACTTGTTAAGAATGGAGATACCAAAATTGGTCAACCTTATATTGAAGGGGCTTCTATTACAGCGAAAATTGTTGACCACGGTCGATATAAGAAAATAATTGTTTTTAAGTTTAAGAAAAGAAACCGATATAAAAGGACGCGGGGACATCGTCAGACCTATACCGAGATAGAAATTAAAGATATTGTTCTCGGTGGAAAGGTAGAGTCTAAAAAGGTAAGCAAAAAAGAGGAAGTGAAAGCAGAGAAGAAATCAGTAGCTAAGGCTGAGATTAAGAAAACCACCGCTGAAAAGAAGAAAACCACAAGCAAGACAAAGAAAAAGGCTGGCGCAGCTAAAGAAGCTAAGAAAACAACTAAAAAAACCGTAAAGACTAAAAAAGCAACTACTAAGAAAAAGAAGACAACGGCTAAACCGAAAAAAGCTTCTAATAAAGCAAAAAAGACAAAAAAGTCAACAAGTAAAACAAAGAAAGAAAAGAAATAAAGAAAGCAATCTAAAGGAGGATTTGAAATGGCACATAAAAAAGGAGTTGGTTCGTCACGAAATGGTCGAGATTCAGGACCCAAGTTTCTTGGAGTTAAGAGATTCGGAGGTGAAGAGGTTCTGGCAGGAACTATACTGATTCGCCAGAGAGGGACCAAGTACCACCCAGGTTGGAATGTGGGCAGGGGTGGAGATGATACGCTTTTTGCTTTAAAATCCGGAAAGGTAGAGTTTGGAACAAGACACGGGAAAAAAGTAATAAACGTAATCTCCGGATGACCAGGGCAAATATTACCACAAAGATCACAAAGGACACAAAGAAATAAAATGAGATTCCGTGTTTTCTGTGATCTTTATTTTTTTAAAAGTGATTTCAGGCGATTGTTTTTCGATCCTTTAGAGGTTTAACGTGTTAATTGGTTCACTTTTATTTTTTCAAATTTTTTGCGCATTTGACCTTATAAATCCACAATCTGTTGAGAAGGGTATGCGGGGTATAGCGTTAAGTACTTTTGAAGGAAACAGGATAGATACGATCGAAGTAGAAATTTTGGGAAAAATGCCGGATTATCAATTAAATAAAGAAGTGATAATCGCGAAGTTAAAAGGTAAGGTTGTGGACGAGGCTGGAGTTGTTGCGGGTATGAGCGGAAGCCCTGTTTATATAGAGGGGAAACTCTTAGGCGCAATTGCCTTTGGATGGACTTTTTCAAAAGAACCTATTTGTGGTATTACTCCTTTTACCGAAATGAAAAAGATGAATAAGGATAAGTCGGTTGGTTCTTCAAGTTTTACTCCTATAAAGCCACTTCTTGCTGTTGCAGGTTTTTCTGCTTCTTCTGTCTCTCATCTGGATTCTTTGCCATTCGAATTTACCGTATTAGAGACTGTTCTGGGAGGAGAAACGGAGGATGTTACCAGGTTGGTACCTGGTGGAGTTTGTGGTGTAACGCTTGTTTCGGGTGATGGTAATATTTCCGCTATGGGTAC
>CAZQNI010000378.1:0-2040 GCA_964594255.1 uncultured bacterium
GTGTAATATCAACTCCCGCATCAATCACCTCAAAACCACCTCCCTCCAACATCATGGCCACCAAATTTTTGCCAATATCATGCAAATCACCCTTTACAGTCCCAATAACAACTTTCCCTATAGGTTCAACTCCTGCTTCAGTTAACAGAGGCTCAAGTATCTTCATCCCTGCTTTCATTGCTTTCGCAGAAATTAACATCTCAGGAACATAAATTTCATTCGCCTGAAATTTACTGCCCACAACATCCATCCCGGGTATAAATCCGTCGTTCAATATCTTTTCCAGATCGACACCTTCATCCAAAGCTTTTTGCGTGTACTCTATTACTTTTTTTTCATCCCCATTAATTACGCTTTCTTTTAACTCTTCCAGAACAGACACAGTTCCTCCTCTTACACTAAATATAATTAAAAATCATTATTTCTTAGCATCTCTTTGTAATCAAAATAAAACTATTACTTTTCTATGTTTTGTCAATGACTATTGTAATTTACTCCCTTTTCAAAGCACAGAGAGTACCTAGCACGGCAAAAACTCTAAAATATTAAAATCAAATATCAAAGACTCAGCTCTTCGCTTTTGGAAGTTGGCTTTTAGCTTTCAATAAAAATATATTAAAGCCAAAGGCAAAAAGCCAATGGCTAACAGCTTAAATAATTGTAATTTTGTTTTCTCTTTATGGTACTTTTAGTGAGCTTTGACCGTTTTAATAAACGAATTAATGTTCTCTGATGATACGTCTGGCGGCATACCGCCACCGCAGGAAAGAATTATCCTTGTCTTATCTTCAAAAGAATCCATTAATCTCGCAACGGATTCTTTCACCTCACGAGGATTGCCCTTAGCGAGAACATCCCTTGGCGGAATATTACCAAGCATAGCAACTTTGTTGTTAGTCTCTGCTTTTAATGCATTCATATCCGTGTCAAACCCCATATTGAAGAGATTAACACCCATCTCAGGCAGATATTTAACGGATGCTTTGCATGAGGCATCATTATGAAGAAATTTCACTGTCATATCCATCTCGTATATTTCCTTAAAATAAGGCAAACCGAAAGTTTTGAAATCCTCTTCACCTATAAAACCAATTATATCATCTAAGATAAATATTCCGTCTATCGAAGGAAAGGCATCTTTTTGAATCTGATGCCATTTTTTTAAGAATTCAGTAATTTTCTTCAACAAAGAATGGGCTCTGTCCGGTTCCGTTTTTATTGAAATAAGAAATTCGGTCATACCCATTAAAAACCCTGCTATGTTCAAAGGTCCTCGGGAAACAGAAAATTTTATTTTATGTCCCGCATTTTCGATCTTCGTCTGAGCTAATTTTAGTCGGTTCAACATAAAAGGAAGAAATCCGTCCTTCTCCGGATCAGGAATTTCTAGATCTTCTATTTCTTCAGTAGAATGAATAACCTTTTCGGCGCTGGGAAACGAATTTGCAGGAAAAACACTTTTTGCTCCAAAAGCGGATGGCTCGGTACACATACCATATTCCGACCAGAAACCCGGCAAGAAAATTACATCAGGAAACTCCTTTATGGCTTTCATGTTGGCATCGAACCATAAATTATCGTTTGAATAGTAGTCGAGGATGGAAATACCAAACCAGTTAGGCAGCCAGGGACTGTCTATAATAAATCCAACAGGTAAAGGTTCGAATTCTTTCCCATTTATAACATCAACTAATAAATCCCATTGTTTATCAGTCATACGGACTCATAATAGGAAATTATTTTTAGATGTCAAGTGTAGTTATAGTGAGTGGTTCGTGGTTGGTAGACTGTAATTAGAAAAATAAAAAATATTTACGATATTGGCTCCTTAACGCAGCTTTTGGCTTTTAGCTGTTAGCCTGAAAAATATTTAGAATAATTTATGTCTTTTGTTAAATTTTTAGATTTTTGGTGCTGTGAGGCTGGGTTTAATGCAAAAAGCTAATGGCGAAAAACAAATAGCTTTGTGGGTGGTGTGTGGGTCAATGAAACAGGGTTGACTTACCTATTCGATTTTAGTATTATAGAATCATGAATTTA
>CAZQNI010000379.1:0-2035 GCA_964594255.1 uncultured bacterium
CAGAGAAATAAGAAGAATGCTCGGTATGTTGGGGTACAGGGCAGAGCGGCTCAAGCGGGTAAGGATAGGGAATCTCAGACTGGCAGGCCTAAAAACAGGGGAGTGGAGGGAGCTAACGAGAAATGAAGTTTTAAAATTGAAAGGTATTATTCGTGGAAAAGATTGAGTCTTTTGTGGCTGTTGACCTGGAAACGACGGGCCTGGACCCTCAACTTGAAACAATAATTGAAGTCGGTCTTATTTACTTTGAAAACGGAAAAATTAAAGACAAATTCACAAAGACAGTTAATCCTCGCAAAACTGTTTCTGACAACGTCTTAATGCTTACCGGAATAAAACAAGAAGAACTTTATTCAAGCCCTACTTTAGATAAAATTATCCCGGATGTTAAAGATTTCATTGAAGACAAACCTTTAGTCGGACACAATATTGCATTTGATATTAGTTTTTTAGAGAGAATTTTCCCCGTTGAGAATTTAACTTATGATACGTTTAATTTAAGCAGAATATATTTGCCTTTTGTTTCCAGCTATAGTCTTTCCAGCATTGTTGAATACTTTAAAATTCCTTACGAGAATGCGCATAGAGCAAGTTACGATGCGGAAATGGCGGGCAGAATATTTTTACGAATATTTGATCTGATGGCGAACCTGGATCCGGAACTTCTAAAAAACCAATTAGATATTATGGAAGGGAGGAGTAATGAATCCGAGCTTATAAAAAAAGCTCTGGAGATTTCTTTACGGAAAGGATTAAACAGGGAATCTTATCCCTTCGATATTCCGGTCAATTTCCGGGAAAACAGAGGAAACGGGAATTGCAAAATCTATTCCTCAGTAAAAGAATATTTTGACAATGAAACTTTGGAGGAAAGGCAATCACAAATTATGATGGCAGAATTAGTTCAATCGACCCTACTTAACGGGGAGTTCCTGCTTGTTGAATCATCTGCGGGTACCGGAAAGTCTTTAGCATACATTGTTCCCGGTATTTTGATGTGCAAAGATGAGAAAAGCCCTATCTATATTTCAAGTTATACGAAAAATCTCCAGCAGCAGCTTTTTAATCATGATATCCCTTTTGCTGAAGAAATAATAGGGTGTGGAGTAAACACCGTCCTTGAGAAAGGGCGTTCGAATTATCTTTGCCTTCAGAAAACAAAAGAATTACCTAAAAACCTCGAACCTGTTTCTCTTTGTTCCCTGCTTTTGTGGGGGTTCCTCACAAGGACAGGAGACCTCTCAGAAATTTCCTATGTTTTCAGGGAAATAAATAAAGGTTTGGTATCTATGGATGAATCCTGCAAAAAAGAATTGTGCCCCTATTATAAGGATTGCTTTTTCTATAATATGAAGAAAAGATTAAAAGATGCTGACCTTATTCTTGTAAACCATGCTCTTTTTTTTACCGGAAAATTAAATGTCGGTAATGTTATTTTTGATGAAGCTCACGAGCTGGAAAGAGCTGCCACTTCGGGGTTTTCCATGAGTATAAGTTTTGGGGAAATTCAGTCTGTTCTTAATAACATATCAAGAGGTTTAAAGAAAAAGAAAATCCTCGAGGAAATAAAAAATTTAATTGATAAGGCTAAAGAATCCTTTGAAAAAATCGCAGAAAAAGTTCTTTCTATCAGTAATTATCGGGAAGGGCTATATAGAGGTGAGGATATTTCTTCTTTGAGTTTCCTTCAGGAAGGCCTGGAAAAAATACTCTCGCTTCTATCTTCTGTTGAATTAAAAGACCAGACCGAAAAAGAAAAATTAAAAGAAATTATTACGAAAATGAGAGTCATAATAGAACGGGAAGAAAATGACAGAGTTTTTTATTATAATATACCTCATCGTCAGCGGCTCTCTTCGATTGAACTTATAGCGGCTCCTCTTGATTTAGCACCTTATCTTGAAGAATTTCTTTATCCAAATCTCGATTCTTTTGTAATGACCTCGGCGACCCTGACAGTGGGAGAGTCTTTTGATTTTATTAAGAATATTTTAGGATTAAACAGTTTTGGTGAACGTTTAAAGGAAATTTCTCT
>CAZQNI010000380.1:0-2032 GCA_964594255.1 uncultured bacterium
AAAACAATTAAAGGAAGCTGTATATACAAAAGTTGATAGGCTAAAAAACCCATAAGCAAAATAAAATATTAAAATTTAGAAAGCAAAATGACAGATTAAAATGTAAAATTATTACCTCACCACAAAAAAAACATTTGTGCTATTCGTGTAATTTGTTGTTTCTCTTTTTTTAATTTTGATTTGTATTTTTCCACTTTAATATTTGATTTTTACATTTCAGTAGATTTCGTCTCCCTATGCGAAGTATCTATAAAAAGAAAATAAATAACAATTAAAATTAGTCCGATAGTCACAAAAGAATCTGCCACATTAAAAGTCGGCCAGCGCCATCTTTTTACACCTACATCAATAAAATCAATAACCTCCATATAGCGTATCCTATCCGTAAGATTACCTAATGCGCCACCAATTATAAGAGACAAACTTACCAGGGAAAACCTGTTATTGCTTTTAAAAAAAAGAAACATGACAAATATAAATGCAATTACAGTAAGTGAAGTAGAAACAACAGCTCCACCAAACTCCAGTCCGAAAACAGAATTCGGATTTCTAAAATAGGTGAATCGTAAAAAATCACCTATTAAACTTTTTGAATCACCGTAGAACATGGTCTTTACAATCCATTTCTTGGTAATTTGATCCAAAAAAAGAACAAAAAAAGAAATCAGGAAAAAAAATAATTTTTGTTTAATACTTACAATTTTTCTTTCTTCCAAGGAATCTTCTCCCGCTTTTCCGCACATGACTTGCAGCATCTAGCATATGGAATTACCTTAAGCCTATCTTTTTTGATCTGAACATTACAGTCCTCGCAAATTCCATATTGTCTATCTATTATTTTCTGCAGAGCAGCGTCAATATCTTTCAATTTCTGTGTAAGTTGATTCATTATATAAGAATCCCTATCTATTCTACTCTCAATATCAGCTATATCTGCTATATGAGTAGGAAAAGCAGTATTTTCTTCTCCGTCTTCTAACGGATTGCCTTCCACTTTAGGCTCCAAATCTCTTATTTCCTGAAGAACCTCTTCTCTTTCTTCTTTCAACTTTTTCTCAAAATAATCATAATCAACCTTCCAGCTCAAAATTTCCTCCTTTTATAACTCCAATACATCTTTCACAAAGGGTTTCGAACTCTCTATCTTTACCAACTTCCGCGGAAAACATCCAACACCGGGAACATTTCTCCCCTTCCGCTTTTTCAACTCCGTACGAACCCAACTTACCCTCAAATGAATACTTCGAATTAATATCAGAGACAAAATTTACCTCAGATACAATAAAAATCTCCTCCAAATATTTCTCCAATTCTTTCAACTCTTCCGAATCGCTTTTTATAAGCACTTTTGCCTCAAGAGAATTTCCGATAAAACCATCCTCCTGAGCCGACTCTAATACTTTATGAAATTCTTCTCTAACTCCAAGGACTTTTTCAAATTTTTGAACTAATTTTTTATCATCTTCTGTTTCCTCTTTGGATCCGGGAAAATCGGCAAGAAAAATAGATTCCCCTCCAAATAGTTCCTGCCAAACTTCCTCGGTCGTAAAGGATAAAACCGGAGAAAGTATTACAGCAAGATTTTTTGTCAACTCGAACAGCACAGTCTGCACACTTCTCCTCTTCTTCCCTTTCTTCGATTCAACATACAAACGATCCTTAATTATATCAAGATAAAAAGAGGAAAGAGTACTAACAATAAAATCATAAACTTTTCTATACACCTTGTGGTAATAAAGTGCATTATAATCCTCATCTATTTCTTTAATCAGCCTGTTAAGTTTTATAAGTACAAAACGGTCAACAGGCAATAACTCATTTACATCCAATCGGTCAGCCTCTTTAAAATCGCTAATATTACCCAACATAAATTTGAAACTATTTCTTATCTTCCTGTAAGCATCCACCAACCTCTGCATGATTTCTCTTCCATATTTAACGTCAACAGACCAGTTAACCGAAGAAATCCACAAGCGTAAAATATCAGCTCCGAATTCCTCAACAATTTCTGATGGTGCGGTCACATTTCCAA
>CAZQNI010000381.1:0-2028 GCA_964594255.1 uncultured bacterium
GTAGCCGAAGAGGTTAAGGAAGGAGATACCCTGAATGTTAACCTTGAAGAAGGGCTGATAAGATGCGCATCTTCAGGCAAAGAGTATTCTTTCCCGTCACTTGAAGGTATGATGATTAAGCTATTAGATAACAAAGGATTAATACCTTATATTTTAAATGAGGGTTATGATTAGTGGAAGGTAGAGAGTAGTGAGTAGTAAAAAAATAAAAAACTTTGTGTTCTTTGTGTCTTTGTGTGAGAGTATTTTTTTAAAGGGGGAAAAATGAGGAGTGATTCTGTAAAAAAAGGTGTAGAGAGAGCCCCGACACGTGCGCTTCTTTGCGGCTGTGGTTTTGATCCCAGGGACATAGATAAGCCGTTTGTGGCCGTTGTTTCTTCTGTTACCAATATAATTCCGGGGCATGTTCATTTGCGTGATATTCAGGAAGCTGTCATTAACGGTATTTTTGCTGGCGGCGGAGTACCTTTTTATTGTTCTGTTCCGGGTATTTGCGATGGTGTTGCTATGGGGCATAAGGGGATGAGTTACAGTCTTCCTTCTAGGGAGCTGATAGCTGATTCAGTCGAGACGTTTGTAAATGCCCATCAGCTCGATGGCATTGTTCTCGTTACCAATTGTGATAAAATCACTCCGGGTATGCTTATGGGTGCGGGTCGACTGCGTTTGCCATCGATTGTCGTGACCGGCGGCCCTATGCTTAGCGGCAGGTATAAAATGAGAAAACTCTCCCTGGTAAGAGACACATTTGAGGCAGTTGGTGCATATCAGGCAGGTAAGATCTCAGAAGAGGAGCTGTATGCACTAGAAAAGGAAGCCTGTCCCGGTGCCGGTTCCTGCCAGGGTTTATATACTGCTAATACTATGGCATGCGTTACAGAGGCCTTGGGGATGTCTCTACCGGGTTGCGCGACTAATCTTGCGGTCTCTGCCGAGAAGAAGAGAATTGCTTATAGATCTGGAGAAAGAATAGTTGAGTTAATTAAAGAAAATAAAACTTGTGATAAGATAGTTACTAAGGAAGCCTTTGAAAACGCTATTCGTATAGATATGGCGCTTGGGGGTTCTACAAATTCGGTTCTTCATATACCGGCGATTGCTCACGAATTCGGAGTCGATTTGCCTCTGGAAGTTTTTGATGAAATAAGTAAAGATACGCCGAATATTTCCAAAATCAGACCTGCGGGAGATTATTTTATGGAGGATTTAAATTATGCGGGTGGAATTCCGGCAGTCTTAAAATCGCTTCAATCGAAAATAAACGACTGTATTACCGTGAGCGGATTAACTACAAAAGAAATAGCCGAAAACGCCGAAATTTATGATGATGATATAATAAGGTCGATTGGCAATGCTTACAGTAAAGAGGGCGGAATTGCGATTTTGAGAGGAAATCTTGCACCAGGCGGAGCAGTTGTTAAACAATCTGCCGTTGATCCTTCTATGATGCAGTTTACTGGCACTGCGAGAGTTTTCAACTCCGAAGAGGATGCTAATAAGGCTATTTTGGGCGGTAAAATTAAAGCGGGTGATGTTGTCGTGATTCGATATGAAGGTCCAAAAGGCGGACCTGGAATGAGGGAAATGTTGAATCCCACTTCAGCTATTTCGGGTATGGATCTTGAGAAATCTGTTGCTCTTATAACCGATGGCCGATTTTCAGGCGGAACGAGAGGTCCAGCTATCGGCCATATATCACCTGAAGCATCAGTTGGCGGTCCTATTGGACTGCTTAAAGAGGGAGACTCTATTAAGATCGATATTCCGGGTAGAAGGATAGACGTTTTGATAGATGATGCGGAGTTAGAGAAAAGAAAAGCAGCTTTTAAACCTTTTAAAAAAGATATTCCACGCGGTTATCTCGAGAGATATTCTAAAATAGTAAAATCGGCAGGTGATGGGGCGGTATTTGATTGATCAGAGATCAATCAGTATATTAGTTAATTGGTTGATTGGTTAATTAGTAAGAAAAGATGTCCTGCTTCAGATGGAAATTGACAAATGGGTTAATTTTAATAAGTTGGGAAG
>CAZQNI010000382.1:0-2024 GCA_964594255.1 uncultured bacterium
AAAAAAAGCAACAGCGAAAGCCAGAATTCTTGTTTTACAATAACTATATTTCCATCTTCTAATATTCATTTTTCCTCCCTTTATGCAAAGTACTTTGTTATATAAAGCAATATAATCATTTTTTTTGTTTTGTCAAGGGGTATTCAGGAAAATTCTTCGAATTTTTAACCGAATGACTGCTTAGAAAAAAATCCGCAGCCGCAAAAACACCCTTGACAAATAGTAATGATTACTATATAATAATCACATGAATGAAAATAGAGGGTCCCGAATGGATTTTTTTAGAAAGAAATGCAGAGAAAACAATCTAAAAGTTACGCCTCAACGCACAGAAATATACAAAGAACTGCTGAAAGCTAAAGATCACCCTTCCGCCGACATGATGTACAACCGAGTGAAGAAAAATCTTCCCAACATATCTTTCGACACCGTATACAGAACACTTTTGTCTTTTTCCGAAATTGGAATAGCAGACATAGTCGAAGGTTACGGCGAACCAAAACGCTTCGATCCGGACATCCGGGAGCATCATCATTTACGCTGTACAAAATGCGGAAATATAATAGATTTCCACTGCGAACTATACGACAATATCGAAATACCCGGAGAAATCAAGAAAGAGTTTAACGTTATAAAAAAGAGAGTAATACTTGAGGGAATTTGCAAGAAATGTAGCAACAAGTAGGAAAAATTTTTTGTTTTATAATAGTAATAATTACTACATAGTAATTATTGGTACTGGAGGTGGTATTATGAGATGAGCTAATAAATAATAATTGTTTTCGGTAGCTTTTGAAATTTTAAACCCAAACAAAAAGTTTAAAAAAGGAGGAAAATAAAATGGCAAAAGTAGCGATTGAAATGGTAAAAAAATCAGGTGTAGACCTGGACAAGCTGTTAAAGTTGCTAGTTAAAAACGCATCGGCCGAGCTAACAACTTACTATTACTACACGATTCTAAGAGCGAACCTGATAGGTTTGGAGGGCGAGGGCATAAAAGAAATTGCCGAGACAGCAAGAATCGAAGACCGTAATCATTTTGAAGCCTTAATGCCCAGGATATATGAACTCGGAGGCGAGTTGCCGGGATGCATGAAGGAGTTTCATGATTTGTCCGCCTGTCCGCCTGCGTCTCTGCCAAAAAAACCAGATGCAAAAGCAATATTAAAAGTGCTTGTAGAGGCAGAGCGGTGCGCAGTCAGAGGATACACCGAAATCTGTCATATGACAGCGGGCAAGGACCACAGAACTTATGACCTTGTTCTTGCAATCCTTAATGAAGAGATCGAGCACGAATCATGGTTTTCTGAGTTCTTAGGAGAAGGACCGTCGGGACATTTCTTACGCCGCGGAGATACCTCCCCGTTTGTTTCGAAGTTTTTAAAGTAAGATTACCCCCCTGTAAGGTTGCCCCTATTTATCGGGGCAACCTTATTTAATTTTACAAAAAATTCGAGCGTAAAAAAGTTGCCTTATATAAATGTATGAATCTGCTCTTGCCAGGAAGGCTATCTACCTACAAAATGATCTACAATCCATCCTAAAGCTACAACAATTATTACGATTGGAATCCAGGGTACATTAGCCTTCAAAACATTCAATTCGTTTAAAAGCCAAAAGACACCAATCAATAAAACGATTATAGCAAAAGTCGGAAATACTCCATTTTTTTCCTCCGGCATAATTTTACCTCCCGGTTTGTTTTAAAAATATAAAAAAATTTAAATAAAAAGTCAATAAGTTAAATCCTCATCAAAAAGCTGATTTTCTACCTTGACTTATTCTAAAAAACACATATTTTACCGTAGAAAATGTAGTTTAGAACCTACAAGATCGTGAGGTAGCTATCTTTGGTATTTCTTTTTTGTTTCCCTTCTGGTTTTGCCGGTCTTAAGAAGAATACTCTATATAAGATTAAGAGTATGCTAATCTAATTACATTTTCAAAATAATGTGAATATTCTAAACCTAAAGGAGGCAAAATGAATATATACGTAGGAAATATTTCGTGGGATTTAACCGAGG
>CAZQNI010000383.1:0-2006 GCA_964594255.1 uncultured bacterium
TTTCAGAGAAAAATAAAAACAAATTATATGTTAAAGCAATGCTAATGCCTGTAGTAATCCATTTTTTAAATGAATAAGATTCCAATAACTCAACGAAAGTATAGGCAAGGATAATACTCAATGCGGGAAACATGGGAAAAGCAAAACGTAACATCCAGGGCAAGAGTAGTACCCATCCAATAAAAACACTTGCCGAAAAAAACAATAAGTAACGAATAAGGAGCGGAACTTTCCTGAGCAAAAACAAAAACGGTAATCCTAACAGGAAAATTATTCCTGTTTTTCCGGCGGCTCCGTTCATAGTCATTGTAATCTTCCAGGGGCTGCTTAGAACTAATTTGATTCCTTCCAGAAGAGAACTTTCGTTATTTTTAAATGAGTAAAACCACTGATGAATAGGGTTTCCGATTCGTCGCATTACCTGACTGTAATCGTTAATTTCTGTACTACTTGTTTTAAATATAGAATAAGGAAATGGATATAAAGGATTATTAGTATAGATAATATTTTTTATTAACCAGGGAGAGAAACATATGAGTACAATAGAACCGAAATAAAAGCAATGTTTTAATCCATTAAGAAATGATTTCTTTTTAATAAAATATAAATGGATGAATAAAATCATTTCAAGGGTTAGAAAGCTGACTAAAATTGCAGTGTATTTTGTTCCTATTGCAATACCGCAGAAAATGCCTGAAAAGATAAACCATCTTTTTTGTGAAAATTTAAACCAGTAAAGCATAGAGTATAAACTCATAAAGGAGTAAAATGTAACGGCGAGGTCTATTGAAGTTAAAGTTGAGAGAATCATAACTCCGGGTATGGATATCAGTATGGCAGCAGAAAGTATTCCGACGTGTTTTCCCCAAAAAGATTTGGAAAAGGAGTAAACCGCTAGAGCGGTAAGAGGAGCATATATCCAGGAAAGCAACTTTGCCAGTAGACCTCCGGAAAGACTCATGCCCAGAGCAAATAACATACCAAGGTTTGCAGGAAAATTTGAAAAGTAATTAAGAGGGAGAGAACAAAATCCGTGGTTGGCTAGATATTTCTGTGGAACTGCCAGATGATATGATAAAGCATCGTAAAAGAAAGGAGGTGTTAAAGCAGCAAGAAGGGTTAGAGTAGTAGCGATGAAAGTGAAGCTAATGAACACTCTTTCGTCAAAAGTTTTTTTACTTGGAAGAAATTTTGAGAATTCGTTATATCCCTTAATAACGAGATATTTAGCTTCTTTGTATATTAAAATAAAAAGTATTAAAAAAAGAGAAATTATTATTATTTCGAAAAGCAATTCCATGTAAGCGAGAGCAATAATTAATAAAATAAAAGTTCCCGAACCCGCACCAAAAGAAAAACAAAATTCTTCCACGAAAGAGTTCCATTCGAACCGAAAATGTTTCAATATATATCTGCCTAAGGCTGAGAAAAACAATATTAGTATAAAAAGAGCAAGTAGGTTTAAGTTAACTTCAAAGAGGTGAATAATTGGAAAATGCCTGTAGAAATAAATGATGCTAATAGTACACCATACCAATATGAGGAAAATCTTTATTTGATTTTTGTATTTATTAAACATTAGCCATAATTACAGAAAAGTTCCCAATTGTCAATAGCGCAACTATCTATGCCGCACAGCCTTTAAAATGTGAAAATTAAATATCAGAATGGAAGATGACAAAATTAGGTTTTAGAAATACCCCCTTTTTTTATTCGTTCTATTTGTGCAATTTGTGGTTAGTTTTTGTTTTGGGGATATTGGTGGTTTTGAAAATCGAGGTAAAATTCTTTGTTGTTTCTTTGCGTCCTTTGCGGTGATTATTTGTTTTAAAAATCTTGTGTTAATCTGTGGAATCTTGTGGTTCTGGATTTTGAAGTTTTTCAAATCTTGACAATTCAAAAAATCACATTATTATTAAAAATATAATAGGGGCCGTAGCGCAGTTGGTAGCGCGTCTGACTGGCAGTCAGGAGGACACGGGTTCGAGTCCCGTCGGCTCCAAAGG
>CAZQNI010000384.1:0-2000 GCA_964594255.1 uncultured bacterium
TATTAATAGTCGCGGGGGCGACTACAACGACAGGAGTAAGGAGATAATACAACAACTGGCAGCTCAGGTTTCCTCGGAACTTAAGATGACTCTTCTTAGTGAACGCCTTTCCCAATCGGAAGAATTTCTAAACTCTATTATAAACTCTTTGCCGGGAGGTATAATAATTTTAGATGAAAAAGGAATCGTTAAAAAATCCAATCCAACAGTGGTAGAGATACTCCATAAAAGGGATGTTGAAGGAAAGAAAGTTGAGGAAATTTTACCTTATAGTGATATTTTAGAGAATATCAAGGATATTAAAGATAGAGGGAGCTTTGAAGCGATTATTCGGGAAAACGGAAAGGAAAATCATTTTAATTTTGAATTATCCAGAGCCAAAGAGATAAGTTCTTCCGGCATAGAGAATGAATATTTAATTATACAAATTAATGATATTACGGACCGGGCAGAACTTAACAGGTTGAAATATCTACAGGAGATTAATGCTAATTTCGTGTTCGGCTTGTCGCATCGTCTACGAACGCCGCTTACCCCAATTTTGGGCTTGTCTAGTATTTTAAAAGACCAGAAAAGTCTTCAAAAAAATTTTAAAGAGATGGTAGAGGTAATTTATAATTCGTCTTTGGAAATGAAGGATATGGTAGAAAAACTCCTGGATATTGCAAAGATAGGAGCAGATAAAGCTATAGAGGTTAACGAAAAAGTAGACCTTAACTCAGTTTTGAATGAAATAATTTCGGATTTCAACTACGTTCCCTTCAAGTTAAATACGGCAAATAAGGAGTTATTTATCTCTGGCAATTATAAGTGGTTGATCAAATCACTTAAGCAATTATTTACAATTGGTTTAAAGGAGAAAAGAAAAAATTTGCAAGTCGAATTAAAGGAGAAAAGTAAGTATATATATCTTAATTTCAAAGGTTTCAAATCATTGATAGACGATTTTTCGGCGCTGGAGAACGCGCCTATCTTACAATTTGATAATCCGTTAACGGGGAATTCAGATATAAAATATTTAGATATACCCCTTATCAGATTGGTTTTTAGTCAGCACAATGTAAAAATTACGGTTAAGGAAAAGGATGTTTTGCTTTCCCTGAAGTTCAGAAAGGCAAACGGATAAGTTTCAGCGGTCATCCTTTAGCTTAATAAAGAAACGTACTCCCACCTATAAACTCTCTCAGTATAGAAGTTTGTGGTATTTCTTTTTCCGGAATATTAAGAAAATGATCCAGAAAATTTAAAAGTCTAAGAGCCTCACAATAATAAGGGGAACTGGTCGGAACACACCTTAAAGGTGTCTCGAGAAAAACCTTCAAGACTGCAAGCTCATAAACGAGTGATGAGTTAAACATTACATCGGCTCTTTCCTGATATGGGAAAACAAATTGTTCCTCCCCATCTTTAACTGATTCCCACTTTTTTAAAGTATATTCTGCATTATACCCTCTATATCTGGTGTCTCTGAAAACTCTCCTTAAAAGCCTGACATCTCTGGTCGGGATTCTGTTGACCCTGTTAATATTTACCTGGGTTAAAGGAGAAACATATATAAGAAAAGTTTCTAAAGGAATACTTACCATCAATGCAGGATTAAAGCAATGTAATCCCTCGACAATAAGCATGCTATTATCTTTTAATTCGATAATTTCGCCGGTCTTTTCTCTTTTCCCCGTTTTGAAATTAAAATATTGCCTTTCTGCTTTTTTCCCCTTTAACAAATCATTGATATGTTTTCTGAACAAATTAATATCCAAAGCGGAAAAAGCATCGAGAAAATGTGTACCGTCTTTATAATAAGGAGTTTTGTCTCTTTCAAGAAAGTAATCGTCGAGTGATACATAAACAGGCTCGATACCGTGCAAGCGTAAATGAATGCCGAGTCTTTTAGAAAAAGTGGTCTTCCCGGAAGAAGAAGGACCAGCTACCAAAACAGCCTGAACTTTCCTTCTTTTTTTAACAATTTTTTTGCAAATACCGGTTATTTTTTCGCTATG
>CAZQNI010000385.1:0-1989 GCA_964594255.1 uncultured bacterium
TCCATCTTGGCGTGTTCCGGATCAGGAACCTGTTTTATACATACTATTATCTTCAACCGGACTCCTCGTATTTTTTAAAAGCGAGAGTTACATTGTGCCCGCCGAAACCGAAGGAATTGGAAAGGGCAACATTTATATTCTTTTTTACAGCCTTATTCGGAGTGTAATTAAGATCGCACTCTTCATCAGGTGTTTCATAATTGGTCGTAGGAGTAATAATTCCTTCCCTTAGGCTCAAAACACAAGCGATGGCTTCCACAGCCGAAGTCGCACCCAGGAGATGCCCGGTCATGGATTTACTTGAAGAAATGTTTATTTCGTAGGCCCTATCCCCGAAAATTTTCTTTATTACCTTGGTTTCAATCTTGTCGTTAAGTATTGTCGATGTCCCATGAGCATTTATGTAATCGACTTCTTCTTTCTTTATATTTCCGTCTTCCATGGCTCTTTTCATAGCCATGGCTTGAGGTTCTCCCGTTTCGTTAGGCGCAGTAATATGAAAGGCATCGTCTGAAGCCCCATATCCCAGTATCTCCCCATAAATAGGAGCTCCTCTTTTTTCAGCATGCTCTAAATTTTCAAGAATAAGAGTACCCGAACCTTCAGACATAACGAATCCGTCTCTATTCTTGTCAAAAGGTCGGGAAGCTTTTTCCGGTTCATCGTTTCTCGTAGACAAACTCCTGGCTGCACAGAAACCAGCAAGAGCAAGAGGTCCTATAGGAGCCTCGCTGCCTCCCGCCACTATTATATCCATTTCACCCGAACGAACCTTCCTGAAAGCTTCTCCTATAGCATGTCCCGAAGAAGAACAAGCGGAAACCACGCCATAATTGACTCCCCTGAATCCGAATTTCATCGCAATCATACCTGCTGCCATATTTATTATTAAAGAGGGAATAAAGAAAGGACTTACCCTACCCGGACCTTTTTTAAGTAATTTTGTATGTTCTTCCTCCCAGGTGTTCTCCCCTCCGATACCGGAAGCATAAATCACACCTACTCTGTCCATATCCAAACTCTCGAGATCCAGTCCGCTAACCTCGATCGCTTCAACAGTGGTATACAAGGCATAGAGGGTAAACAAATCGTTTCTTTTGATTTCTTTGATATCTAATCTTTTAGAAGGCTCAAAACCCTTGACCTCTCCGGCAATCTGACTTTTAAAAGGAGAAGGGTCAAACTTGGTTACTCTTACAACTCCGTTTTCGCCATTTTTAAGGGCTTTCCAGAATTCCTGGGTTCCTATACCTACGGGGGTGACTACTCCAATCCCCGTAATAGCTACACGATGCATTGCTTTACTCTTCTATATGGTCCTTTAAATATTTGACCGCTTTACCAACTGTTTCTAACTTCTCGGCATCTTCATCGGGGATACTTATATCAAATTCTTCCTCGAAAGAAAGAATCAACTCCACCGTGTCAAGCGAATCAGCGCCGAGATCGTCTATGAAATGTGCATCTACTGTAACTTCAGACTCGTCAACACCCAACTGCTCAACAATGATGTTTTTTACTTTGTCCATTAAAGCCATAAAAAAACCTCCTCTTCTTAATTTTAAGTTAGAAGTCCTCCGTCAACCTGGATTACCTGTCCGCTGATATAAGAAGCTTCTTCTGAGATGAGAAAGTTAACCAGGTTACAGACATCTTCAACCTCTCCGAATTTACCGAGAGGTATTCTTGACAGATAGTCCTTTTTTACCCCTTCGGGAAGCCTATCCGTCATTTCGGTTTTTATGAAACCCGGGGCAATTGCATTCACAGTGATATTTCTTGAACCAACTTCTCGGGCAATAGATTTTGTAAAACCAATTATTCCTGCTTTTGACGCAGCATAGTTTGCCTGCCCGGCATTACCCATAATCCCAACAACTGAAGAAATAGAAATGATTCGCCCCCAGCGGGAACTCATCATTCCGCGAATAACTGCTTTTGTACAATTAAATACACCTTTTAAATTTATCTGCATAACTTGGTCCCAAT
>CAZQNI010000386.1:0-1982 GCA_964594255.1 uncultured bacterium
TGGATAATTACGTGGAGGATGAAAAGTTCGAGGAAGCTGTTAAGTTAAGGGATAAAATTGAAGCAAGAAAAAAAGAGCTTAAAACTATAAGGAAAAAAAATGATTGATTCTTTATTAGATCGTCTCCCAACGTGGTTAGAAAAAGTTGGTCCTTATTCGGAGATGGTTTTGTTTTCCAAGGTTTCCCTTTATCGTAACTTAGGAGGATATAAGTTCAATAAGAAGAATTCAGATAAAGAGAAAGAAGAACTTTTGGACTTACTTACTGAAGGTATAACCACGCTTTCTTCTTTTGAAAACGTTATTCCATTAAAGGATCTAAAAGATAATGAAAAAGAACTTTTTGCAGAAAGGAATTTCATCACTCGAGATGAATTAAGGGATTGCCGCTTTCTTGGTTTAGCTTTGAATGATTTACAAAATAATGTGGTCGTTTTAAATTCCGAAGAACAAATTAAAATTTCATGCGTCACAGGTGAATTGTCTCTGAAAGAAACTTTTGTTCAATGCGATAGTTTGGATGATGAGCTAAACGAAGAATTTGGTTTTGCGTATGATAATGAATTGGGATTTTTCACTTCTTCAACCGAGAAGGTCGGAACGGGCATGGTTGTTTCTACAGTGGTTCATCTTCCTGCTCTTGTTATTACTGGTAAATTTGTAGATGTTATTGATGACCTCGAAGATTCTCTTTTTTCGATAGGGGGGTTTTTTAATATAGGTGAAACTGTGGAGGGGAGTTACTTTGAAGTAAGCAATAAATTTACGCTGGGTATTTCTGAAGAAGAGATATTGAAAATGTTCAAGAAAAAGATTAAAAGTATAATCGACAGGGAAGTAGATAGTAGGGAATATTTAACTCAGAAAGTAGGTTATGAGACAGAGGATAAAATCTGGAGGTCTTATGGTATATTGAAGAATGCAAGGATTTTATCCGTTACCGACTTCCTCAATTTGACAGCCGCTGTAAGACTTGGTGTGAGCTTGGGTATTGTAAGGGATATTAAGATTACGGATTTGAATAAATGGCTTTTTCAGGCCCTTCCGGGGCACTTAAGAGTTTTAAATGAAGAAGTGACTAATAAAAAGGAAGAAAATATTCTAAGGGCGAGATTGATAAGGAATAATTTAGGAGGATAAAAATATGTTTATGGATGAGCATTTTACAAAAAAGCTAATAGACGTTGTAAAAATATCGAAGGATTTAGCTAGGGATGCCGGGTTAGGTGAAGTGACACCTATTATCCTTTTACTTGCTATATTAAAACACGGAAACAATATTGCGGTTACTGTTATTGAAGAGGTTGGAGTAGATATTGAGATTCTCGAAAATCGGATTTTGAAACTCGTTAAAAGTAGTGGAAATATGTTGATTGTGGAACAGCCTATTGGATTGTCGGAGGATTCTCTTAATATTCTTGAAGAGGCTAAAGAAGAGGCTTTAATGCTTGGCAGACAAATAATAGGTACAGAGCATCTTTTACTTTCTTTACTTAAGGCAAAAGAAGGTGCATTTATTGAAATTCTAAAGCCGGAAGAACTTGACTACTATTTAGCGAAACAGATGTTGCTAGATCTTTTTGACAAGGAAAAATCAGATGACAAGGAGAAAGAAAAATCTAAACCCTCTGTTGATAGAGCGCTTGAATTCTATACCAGGGATCTTACTGATCTTGCAAAGAGAGGCAGAATTGATCCTATTATTGGTAGAGAATCCGAGATGGAGAGGGTTATTCAAACTTTGTGTCGAAGAAAAAAGAACAACCCGGTACTTGTTGGTGAGCCCGGGGTTGGTAAGACTGCAATAGTAGAAGGTCTTGCACAGAGAATTGTTGTCGGTGCGGTGCCCAAGATGTTGCAGGATAAGAAAATACTTTCCATGGATCTCGCTTCTGTTATAGCCGGAACGAAGTATCGTGGTCAATTCGAAAAGAGATTAAAGCAAATTTTAGAATCATTGAAAGATTCTGAGAATATTCTTT
>CAZQNI010000387.1:0-1980 GCA_964594255.1 uncultured bacterium
TTTAATTCTTCTATTCAATTATTTGTTCGAATCCCCTGACATAAGCTATTAATTTTTTCAAGAAAAATTCCGTTTCTTTTTCAACATGATCCAAATAAACCTTATCACATAAACCTTTTAACTTTGTTTCTTGAAAGTAAATAACCGTATTATTGGTATCGTTCTTTAAAATCTTGTAAAATCCGGATGAGTTAAGAACCTCCGGCACCCAGCCCAGGTTTTGCTCAAAATATATCACATCAAAACTCACCAACTTCTCATCCGGCAGAATTACTTTTCTATAGATCGAGGTGTTTTTATAAAGGAAATAGCGATAATTATATTTCACATAATACCAGTTTTCTCCGCTGTCCAGTTTTTCTATGGACGTACTTTTTTTGTTTATTAGATTCTTTAGATGAGAAAACTCATAAAAAACCTCAAGAAGTTTTTCTTCGGAACAAGTCGTATTAAATTGGTATTCTATTGTATAAACCGAATCACTCACAGTAAGAAAAGAATCAATATCCTCTGAACAATAAGCAGGAATAGAAGCGAAACAGATAAAGACAATCAGATATTTCAATAAATCTAATCTCCCGTTAAAAGTTTTTCCAAACAATCTTACCATAATTTATATCCTCCTATTTTCGCCCCTTATTTAAAATCTAATTAAAACACATCAAATAAACAAGTTTAAAATTTAAATCGAATCAGCTCAAACCCATAGGCAATCTCTTTCTGACCAAAAGGGTCAGAATGAATGTACATTGAAGGATTTCCGAGAATTACTCGATCATCGTTTAAGTTCAACAATCCGGTTTTAGTAACCCCATAGTTTTCGTACCTTCGAGTTATATTCCATGCAACTGCAGCAAATGTCGATGAAATGAGAGGAGAAGATATAATGAACAAAGGCTTGCTTTCTATAAATTCATGCGATAAAAACATCCCTAAACAACCAAAAAGAAAAGCACAATTATAGTTCCCATCCACGTATTGGTAGCGAGAGGGCTCACCAAAACCTTGAGGGCTAAGACAAAGTGCTTGCGCCGGGACTATAATAGCAACCGACCAAGCAAAATCATTTTCGCGAAATAAAAGCTGAGAAAGTCCACCAAAAAAGTACCCAGCATAAGTACACCCAACTATTTCACCACAAATTTTTCGTATACTTAGAGGAGGTTTAGGTATCTCTAAAATATCCATTCCTACTTTACTAGAATCTGATTTTTTTCAATGCCGTGAGTTTCCCCTTGAGCTAAATAATTTTGCACTATATCAACTCTTGGACTTTTATAACCTAAATCTTCACTTATCATAAAAGCCGTTCCGCCTCCAACTAGAGCGCCGAATATACCACCAAAAATTCCTCCGGCAAGCTTCCCAAATTTGGGCCCACTAAACGGCTCATCGCCGGGAGTATCTTTAAGCAAAAGCCATCCGGTAGTTGCTCCGATTAACGCTCCCCTGAGTGCACCAAGAGACATACCCAGTAGGACTCCTTTAGTTTCACTATCGCGTACTACGGGAGTCACTACCATGGTAGAAAGCAAACTACTAGCAGCTCCCATGAACCCCCCAAACAGCACGCCTTGGGTAATTGCATCAGCATCAACATCCGGAAAACTTGCAAAAACAAGGCCTACAGTCATACCTTCCACAAAACCAACACCCCCTTGAATCGCCATTTCAACCATCTTATCAGATAGTATTACTGTATCTGAATCTAACTTTCTGGGCTCCGGCTTTTCTCCTGCGGAAACGGATTGCCCGTCATCACTTTCATCATAACTACCAGAATAAGCATAATTAATCTCACTTATAGTTGAGACCTCAAGCGAAATACTAGAATAGTAAACTCGCGAATAAACAAAATCCTGCCAGCTTTCAGATACATAGGATCTCGCAGCAGCTATAAGCGGGAAAAGAAAAACGAAAAGCATAAAAAAAGCAACAGCGAAAGCCAGAATTCTTGTTTTACAATAACTATATTTCCAT
>CAZQNI010000388.1:0-1978 GCA_964594255.1 uncultured bacterium
TTGGTATTTGCGTGAAAATTTCTTTTGCGATAGGGTATATATCGGATGCCAGATTTGTCGGAGGTATTTTTCTGTATCCTTTTTTCTCGCTGAAATCGGCAGCTCTCAGGGTTACGGAAATTTTTGTTGAGTAAACATTTGCCTTCTGTAGTTTCGAAGCTACTTTTTCCGTCAGGTAATACAACAGTGAATATAATTCGTCAAGATTTTTCGTATCTTTTTCCAGAGTTTTTGATTTGGATATCGATTTTTGCGGTTGATTCTTGTTTATTTTACCATGTCGAATAGAAGTTATCCACTTGATTCCATTAAGACCAAAGGATGAGAATATTTCTCTTCTGGGATAAGTTAAAAGGTCTCCGATGGTAAATATGTTCATTTTCTTAAATTTTTCTTCCGAGCTTTTTCCTATACCCGGGAAAGTTGATATGAGAAGAGGGAGAACATATTCTTCTTCTTTACCTCTGGGAATAAATATTAATCCGTCCGGCTTTACCTGTTCCGCAGCTATTTTTGCCACTGTTTTACTACTTGATATTCCTATTGTTGCGTTTATCTGGAGGTTTTTTCTTATCTTGTCCTTTATTTCTCTGCCTATATGTTCGGGGTTTTTATTTGATTCACTCGAGGAGGGTAACCCTATGTATGCTTCGTCGATAGATATTCTTTCCAATTTATCTGAATACTCGCCCAGTGTAGAATAAAAAATATCGGAAAAGGCTTCGTAAATTCTCATATGAGATTGGACGAAAATGCAATGGGGGCAAATTTCTTTAGCTTTCCATACCCCTTGGGCGGAGTGAACTCCGAATTTTCTTGCCGCGTAAGATGCGGCTGATACGACCCCCCTTCTTTTTCTTGGATCGCCGGCAACTACGACCGGTTTGCCTCTAAGGTCAGGATTTAAAGCCTGTTCCACAGAAGCAAAGAATGCGTCGAGGTCCGCGTATAAAATCAATTGTAATAACTCCTTATAACTCCTATCACCACACCTATAACTTCAAAGTTTTTATCTATTATTGGGTAATCGGGGTTTTCGGGTTTTAAAATCCAGTTCCCGTTTTTTTTATCGAGTCTTTTTACCGTTGTTTCGTCTTCGATTAGAGCTACTACTATATTTCCTTTTAAAGGTTCTTTCGTTCTGTCTATGACTGCGAGGTCTCCCTCATGGATACCCGCGTCTATCATGCTGTCTCCTTTTACCCTGAGAAGAAAGTTGTTTTTCCACCTGTTGAGAGAGAAGTGACCATCTATTCCTTCAAACTCCAGGGTAGGTTTTCCTGCCGCGATCCTTCCTAATATTGGCATACCTGTTTCCTGTAGACTGATTCCGCGCGCGACACCTCTCATCTTCTTGATAATTCCTTTTTGCGCAAGTTCATCAAGATGGACTTTTATTGCCTTCGTACTTTTGAATCCTAGATGATTTGCTATTTCTCTTACGCTTGGAGCAAAACCCTTTTTTGCTATAAATTCTTTTAAGAATTCAACTATTTTATCCTTGGTTTCCACTTATGCCTCCAGGTAAACATATGTTTACCTGATAGTATATTGATTTTTTTATACTTGTCAAGGGTCCCCGCTACCCTCCTTTCTTTTTTTACCACAGAGGGCACAGAGATTTTACTTGTTTTGCCCCACAGCCCGCCGCCCGAGTAAAACACAGAGAGCACAGAGTCCCTGCAACTCCCCTTTTTATTTGTGTTCTTTGTGGTCTAATATAGTTTCGGGTTTCGAGTTAAAAAAATAAACTACAAACTACAGTATCTACATGTTCTACATGTGAGAGAATTGGGTGTGAGTTGGGTTTTGTTTTGACTTATGACTCACGACTCGTGACTAAGGACTCTTTGTCTGTTTCGTGGTTAAAATGCCGTTGTAAAAATTTCAAAATAAAAATAATAGTGCCCTTGACATAAGGGGAATATTTATATATATAGAATAGAGAAAAATAGGAGATATTATGGCTAAAGAAAAA
>CAZQNI010000389.1:0-1976 GCA_964594255.1 uncultured bacterium
CAATTTTAAACCCTGTTTTGAAATTTCATAATTTTCGTCACAAAAACCATTGTTTCTAATCCAGGATTTTACCCAACTAGTGGGTTCGTGACTTCCTATTAAAAAGTTAACCGCATCGACTAATAGAATCCGTCTACTTTCTCTATTTGAATTTCGGCTTCCTTATTTATTAAATTGTTTTCTTTCGCAATATATCTTGGGATATATACTCCTAATCTATGGGAGTAAAATATTATCTTCGCAAAAAACTTATTTTTGAATACTTCAACTCCTACCCAATCACCTAAGTTAAATAAATCTATCTTATTTTTGGTAAATAGACAAATCCTGTACCCCTATTATTTCCTTTTCTCATTCGGGAAATAAATTTTAACACCATATTTTGTTATTATAACCCAAATTAAAAATCGGAGCAAAGCTCCGATAAATAACGAGAATTGGTTCTTTATTACTCGGTCGTGCAGCTCTTTGCAAGGTTTTTAGGCTTGTCTATATCAGTTCCAAGCAAAACCGCTATATAATAAGCGAAAAGATGTAAGGGAATTACAGAGAGTATCGGTGTTAACATTTCCAAAGTCTTTGGAATATAAATTACGTCATCAACAATTTTTTTAATTTCTTCGTTGCCTTGAGTAGCTATAGCAATTACTGGTCCTCCCCTCGCTTTAATTTCCTCAATATTTGATACCATTTTTTCATAAACCGAATCTGAGGGACAAATAGCAATTGTTGGAAAGTTTTCATCAACCAGAGCCAAAGGGCCGTGTTTTAGCTCTCCGGCGGCCACTCCTTCGGCGTGCAAATAAGAAATTTCTTTTAATTTCAAAGCACCTTCCAAGGCAATGGGAGC
Organism: uncultured bacterium; assembly: GCA_964594255.1. Lineage (GTDB taxonomy): Bacteria > Hydrothermota > UBA3072 > UBA3072 > UBA3072 > JAFGHJ01. The sequence continues at coordinate 851 of CAZQNI010000389.1, forward strand.
GTTGTATTTTCTGCCAATAAACCAGAAATTTTTGAAATCCCTGTATTTTTCTGCTAACTTTTTGATTTCCGGAGCTTGTTTTAAAACTTCTCTGGATAGGGCGGGAATTTTTGAAAGTTCTGAAATAATTCTTTTGCCCATTACCAAAGCCATATCTCTTTGCCTGCCAAGGTAAACAGTAAGGAGGGCTAAAACTGCCAGCTGGCCTAAAAAGGCCTTGGTTGAAGCTACGGCTATTTCCGGGCCCGACCGGGTATAAACTCCGGCATCGGTTTCTCTGGTCTGGGTTGAACCAACCACATTGGTAATCCCCAGAGTTAAAACTCCTTTTTTCCTCATTTCTCGGAGGGCGGCTAAGGTATCAGCTGTTTCCCCAGATTGAGAGATAAAAATGGCAGCGGTATTTTTATCAATTACTGGTTTGCGGTAGCGAAATTCCGAGCCAATATCAACCTCGGTCGGAATTCCGACATACTCTTCTAACATATATTCTCCCCCTTTTGCGGCATAAAAAGCCGTTCCGCAAGCAACTAAAATTAATCTTTTAACTTCCCTTAATTTTTGAGAAACCGAATCTAACCCTCCCAATTTCACCGAACCTTCTTCTGGCACTAACCTTCCCCTGATGGCGTTTTCAATGGCTTCTGGCTCCTCCATTATTTCTTTAAGCATAAAATGGGAGTAGCCGCCTTTTTCCGCCGCTTCTGGCGCCCACTCAATAGTTGTTATCGGTTTTTCTTTTAAGATATGGAGGTTGGTCGGAGTGATTACGGCAATTTCATTGTCGTCTAAATTGATAACCTGTCGGGTGTGGGTGATAACTGCGGCTGGGTCAGAAGCAACCAATAGTTCGTCATTTCCTATTCCCAAAAGTAGAGGAGATGAAAGGCGAGCGGCGACAATTTTTTGGGGGTCGTTTCTCGCAATAACAGCTAAACCATAAGTTCCTTTAATTTCTTTTAAGGCTTTTCTCACTGCCTCTTCTAAATTCCCTTCAAAATATTTTTCGATTAAATGACATAAAACTTCGGTATCGCATTCGGAAGTAAATTTATGACCTTCTTGTATTAATTTTGCTTTAAGGTCTTGATAATTTTCAATAATGCCGTTGTGGACTAAAAAAATC